>JBNGDZ010000428.1:0-4558 GCA_049975765.1 Armatimonadota bacterium | reverse complement strand
CGGCCTCTGCGTTGCTTGGCGCACGCGCATCTGGATGCTGCTGCGCCGCGCAACAGCTCTTGAGCGCGCGTGCCAGGTGTGGCACAATGGCCCAGAGCATGGTGCGAGGCTCCTGCCGATGGGAGGGTCAGCCGGTGACGACGTCCAGTCCACTGAGTGCCATTGTCGCAGCCCTGCTGATCGCCGGTGCAGTGAGTGCGCAGAGCTCCTGGTTCCAGCAGCCGGACCCGCCGGGGCCCCATGTGGGCCTCACGGAACAGGATCTTTCGGCCGTCGAGAGCTTCGGCAGCAACCAGCCCATCGTGGGGACCTACCTGTTCTACTGGTACGATGTCTACTCTGGAGCCCACGTGACCTACGGCGACGGTGGCGATGCCTGTACCACCCATCCCCCGAGCTGGGATGACTACAGCTACCATTCCACCAGGTGGTGGCTCGAGCAGCTTCGGGACATTACCGCCGCCGGAATCGACTTCGCGGCGCCGGTCTACTGGGGCTACCCCGGCGCGTATGAGTCATGGTCCTTCCAGGGCCTGCCGCATCTGGTCCGGGCCTGCGACTACATGCGCCGACTGGACGAGGAACGCCCCAGCATCGCCCTCTTCTACGACACCAGCACGCTCCAGCACAATCGGGCCACCGTTAGCGGCGAGGTCGTGCAGAACCGGCGGATCGATCTCTCAACGCAAGACGGCAAAGCCTGGTTCTACTGCTCCATCCGGGACTTCTTCAGCCTCATTCCGCCCCGCCACTGGGCCGCCATCGACGGCCGGCCCATCGTGCTGCTCTACTCTCCGGGTTTCGCCGCGAAGCAGGACCCGGCGCTGTTCCCGTACGTCCGAGAGCGCTTTGAGCAGGACTTCGGCGTCGAGCCCTACATCATCAAGCAGACATCCTGGGAGGGCGAGGCCGACAGCACCTGCAACTGGGGCGGCGCGCTGGGACTGCAGTTGGCCGGATGCGCGGCGCTGGGGCCGGGCTACGATCACTCCGCCGTCCGCGGACGCCAGCCGCTTGTGCGCCCCCGCGAGGATGGCCGCTTCTACAGCGAAAGCTGGGAGCGCCTCCTGAGACTGGCGCCCGAGCGGCGGCCGCGCCTGGTGATGGTGGAGACCTGGAACGAGTTCCACGAGGGCACCGATGTGGCCCACTCGGCGGAGTACGGCCGTCAGTACATCGAGCTCACACGCAGGTACGCCGACATGTTCCATCGCGGCGAGCAGCTTCGTGCCACCGGCCCGTACCAGGGCGCCCGCGCCGTCGAGGAGGTTCTCGCGGAGGCCGGCGGCGAGGCCGGCATACGCGTCGTGGAAGCCGGCGACGGCGCCATCACCCGGAGGGAGATCGCGGGAAGAGCCTGCATCCAGAGCGTTCCCACCGAGTTCCCGGGACGCTACCTCTACTTCGACGTGCACGACAGCTTCGCATATGACGTTGACGCGCAGCCCATCCGCATCACGGTGGAGTACCACGACGCAGGCTGCGAGGCCTTTGAGCTCCACTACGACTCGCTTGACGCCGACAGCTCGGTTCGCGACGGCGCCTTCAAGCCCGGCGGGCAGGTTCAGATCGAGGACACCGGCAGGTGGCGCACGGCGCAGTTCGAGGTGTCCGACGCGCGGTTCGCCGGCCGCTGCAACGGAGCCGACTTGCGGCTGGCCGTCATTGGCTCCGGCGAGCTCGCCGTCGCCACCGCCCGCGTCGAGAAGCGCGGCGAGGACTGATGGATCTCGCCGAGAGCGCGTCGGGTGTCAGATCGCCGCAACCGCGCGTCTTGCCGCCCCCGGCTCAATGCGCTATCCTTCCCACTGACGGCGCTGTAGCCACCCTGCACGCACCCGGAGGAGCCAGCGATGGCGCTGCCGATCATCGACGCACGCGTTCACATCGCCCGGGGCATTAGCCCCTGGAGCGATGCTCGTGAGGTGCTGCGCAGGGCGGGCGTTGACACCGCCATGCTCACCGCGCACCCCGAGAGCACCCAGCTTGACGATGACATCACGCTGCCGCTCTCCGCCGCCGGCGAGGACGGCCCCTACGCGGCGTACTACGTCGGCGGCAATCCCTACGAGGGCTACCGCCGCGGGCGTATCAGCGTTCCCCGAGACCTGGAGCGCTGGGAGGCCGTGCACATCCGCTGCTTCCTCTCGCCGTCGCTGGACTTCGGCGGCGCCACCACCGCCGCCCAGTGGGAGCCCGACAGGCTGCGCGAGATCGTGGAGCGCGAGGACCTGGGTGATCTGCTGGCCGCCGCGGCGCAGCGTGAGATGCCCGTGTGGCTGACCGAGCACTTTCCGGTGACGCTTGAGCTCATCGAGCGCTACCCGGACGTGCGCTTCGTCATCCCGAAGATGGGCGCCATGAACGGCGGCACCGCGCAGGTGCTCAACGCTCTGGCGCCCTACACACACATCTGCTTCGACACCTCCTGCGGCGAACTGCAGGAGTCCATCGTGGAGCGAATCGGCTACACGCGGATCCTGTTCGCCTCCGGCTACCCGTTCAACGAGCCCTCCGAGGCCCTCGATCAGCTCGGGGCTCTGAAGCTCTCGGACGAGGAGATCGGCGCCATCGCCGGCGGCAACCTCCTGGAGCTGATCGGCGCGTGAGCGGGAGGCCCAGGGATGCGCCGGGCCCAAGGTCCCCCGCCCGACACGGCGAATACCCACCGCAGAGCAGCCAGCAGCGGCGCATCGCCGCATGATCTGAGGAGAGTGACATCAATGCCCACGCGACTTGAGACGATGGAGTGGATCATGGACTGCGGGATGGCCGCGGTCATCCGCGCGAGAAGCTCCCAGCACCTCATGCAGGTCGCCGACGCCATCAAGGAGGGTGGCGTGGACGTCATCGAGGTCACCATGACCACCCCCGACGCCCTAGCGGTGATTGAGGAGACCTCCAGCAAGTACGGGGACGAGGTGCTCATCGGCGTGGGCTCGGTGCTGGACGCCGAGACGGCGCGGATGGCGATCCTCTCCGGTGCGGAGTTCGTGGTGGGACCCTGCCTGGATCGGGGGATGATCGAGATGGCCCACCGCTACGACAAGCCGGTGCTGCCGGGGGCCTTTACGCCCACGGAGATCAAGCAGGCCTGGGACTGGGGCGCGGACATGGTGAAGGTTTTCCCCGCCTCGGTCGGCGGCCCCGGCTACTTCAAGGCCATCCTGGGCCCGCTGCCGCAGGTACGCCTCGTACCCACGGGCGGGGTGAACATCGACACCACGCCGGAGTTCCTGAAGGCCGGTGCGGTGGCGCTGTGTGCCGGCAGCGCGCTGGTGGACAAGCAGGCGGTCGCCGAGGGGCGTTTCGAGGTCGTGACCGAGACGGCGCGCAAGTTCCGCGAGGCCATCGACCGCACTCGCGAGGAGATGGCCGGCTGAGGCCGGCCGGGCTGCCAGAGGCCGGAAGGGACCGCCTCCTCTGGGGCGGTCTCGCGCTGACACCATCCACCCGAGGAAATGGCCCAATCCCGACGAAAGTGCTTAACCCTACCGCCCGAACGCGCCGAGCTCTCAATACGAGGCGCTCACTGGGACACCTGCAGACCGGCACGACTATACATCGATGACCAACCGCATCACACTCGCAGCGATTGTCGTCCTTGCGACGCACGCCGTGGTGCCCACGCCCGTTCCGGCGGCGGCGTCCGGCGCCCCCTTTCAGCCTGAACCTCCTGACGCGGGGTTCACGGATGTCAGACCGCCCCAGGACCGGCTCGCCGAGCCGTTCTTCGTAGAGATCGAGCGGCCCGCACCCGAGGGGGAGGTCCTGGAGGGCAGCGAGGCGACCATTGCCTGGCGGTGGGGCGGCCCTATCGAGAAGGTGCGTCTCTACTACAGCTACGAGCGCTGCCGGCTGGGAGGAAGATCGCGCGGCAGCTACGGTCGCATCATCTACGGCCAGATGCTGCCCAACCTCGGGCAGGTCCCCTGGACGATCCCCTGGATGGACACCGATGCCTTCCGCCTGCGTATCGCCGGCTATGACGCAGAGGATCACTGCCTCGCGGCGGACGAGATCGGCCTGCGCTTTCGGCCCGCGGAGCTGGCGGAGCTTCCGGCCCACGCCATCGGCATCATCAAGAGGCGCCAGCGGCTCTACTACTACGAGGACGGGCGCGTGCGGCGGATGCACATCGTCTCCACCGCCGCGCCCGGCTACACCACCCCCCGGATGTGGCCGGGGGCCTACGACCCCCGCCGCGGCGCCATGGGGAGGGTCTTCCGGAAGGCCCGGGCACCCTTCAGCCGCATGTATCAGGTGACGATGCCCTACTGGCTGCAGATAACGTCCACGGGCAGCCACGGCATCCACGCCACGAGTCCGCCCTACTATCACCTGCTGGGGCGGCCCGCCTCACACGGATGCGTGCGGCAGCACCGCTCCGACGCGGCGGAGCTGTACTCGCTGGTGCCGCTGGGGACCCCCGTGTACGTTTTTCTGAGCGAGGCTACTTGGCGGCCGCTGCCTCCGGCTCGCTCCTGCCCCGCCGCTCTGCACGGCAACGGCCCCCCCAACGCGTAGGTCGGGCTTCCAGCCCGACGCAGTTCGTGGG
>JBNGDZ010000427.1:0-4580 GCA_049975765.1 Armatimonadota bacterium | reverse complement strand
CTCCACCCCCTCCCCCACAACCGGCTGTAACCAAGGTTCCCACCAATAGCCCCGCCATGATGGTCCGCAGGTAGTACATAGACTTCCCTCCGTTGCGAGCCCGTAAGCCGCTCCGACCTAGCCGTGAATTCGTCATCTCGCCGACTGGCTCTGCTGGAGCACTGCGGACGCGTCACACAGCCGCAATCGGTGTTGGAGCGGCTACTACACTCCCGCAATACGCGCAATCAGATGGGGCGCTATCGTACGCTTGTCCTCCGACTCCCGCATCCGAACGTTTCGAAGCTATATGTCTACGATCTTCTACAGGCCATATTCATTGACTTCTGCATGCTATAGCTCATTTCCTCCTCTCTCTCGTGCGCACACGCGGCGCCACGGTGATCAGCTTGGAGGAGACTCCGACTCAGGCGCGAAGACTCGACAACACGGGCACGTCACCCATGTTAGGCGGGCGTTCAACGGAGGGCACTGCGATGGCACTGACGGTGGCATTCATCGGGACGGGCAGGAAGCGCGAGAAGGGCTCACTAAGCGGCTACGGGATGGCCTACACCCACGCCCACGCCTACCAGCAGCTCGATGACGTGGAGCTGGTGGCTGCGGCGGACGTGGTGGAGGAGAACGTGGCGGCCTTCGCGGAGGAGCACGGTATCGAGGAGACCTTCAGCGACTACGAGACCATGCTCACGGAGGTGCAGCCGGAGGCCGTGAGCATCTGCACCTGGCCGCACCTGCACGAGCAGATGGTGGTGGACTGCGCCCGGGCGGGCGTGAAGCTGATCTACTGCGAGAAGCCCATGGCCGACACCATCGGCGGCTCGCGGCGGATGGTGGAGGTGTGCGACGAGGAGGGGACCGCCCTCAACTTCAACCACCAGCGCCGCTACGGAAAGCCCTTCCAGCTTGCGAAGGAGATGCTCGACGAGGGCGAGATCGGCGAGCTGGTGCGTATGGAGTGGGGCGGCGCGAACATCTACGACTACGGCTCCCACAACTTCGACATGGCCCAGTACTTCAACGACGAGGCGTGGCCGCAGTGGGTCATGGCGCAGATCAACTACCACACCGAGGACCTGTGGTTCGGCGCCCACAACGAGAACGACTGCGTGGCGCTGATCGCCTACGAGAACGGGGTCTTCGGGCTGGTGGCCACCGGTGACGCCCAGCCGGCCGTGTCGTGCCACAACCGCCTTGTGGGCACCGAGGGCACCATCGACATCGGCAGCACCGAGGAGGGCGCCAGCGTCCTGCGCTGTCGGGTGTGGGGCGAGGGCGACTGGCAGAGCGTGGACACCGATGGCGAGGGCCTGCACGCGAACACCTTCATCGACCGGGCCATCGAGGACGCCGTGGAGTCCTACCGCGCCGGCGAGCGAGCGATGATGGACGCCCATTACGCGATCCGGGGCACCGAGGCCCTGTTCGCCTGCTGGGAGTCCTCCCGCGAGCGGGCGCGCGTGGACATCCCCATGGGGGCGGAGGACAACCCGCTGGAGGCCATGGTGGAGGCGGGTCAGCTCCAGCCGGCCCCGGCCGAGGACAAAGAGCAGTTCTGAGCGCCGCCCGGAGGGATCCCTCGACTGCCCTGGGATGGCAGTGACGCGGGATTGAGCCGCCACAGGCGGAGGGCCTGTTGCCAACGACGGGCCCTCCGCGCGTCTGCCGGGCACCGGGTCAGTCAGCGACCGCCTCCGCGATCATCTCCGTCAGCCGGCCGAGGTTGGCATCGATGTTCTCGCCCAGGTCCACCCGAATCGCGCGCCGGCGCTTCTCCTGCAACACATGGAAGTCGCCCTGCGCCTGTGCGCTCTTGAGTGTCTCGAAGTCGTAGGGCTCGCCGGGCACGGCCACCGCCTGGGCGTCATGCCCGGTGATCTGCAGGAAGACGCCGGTGTTGGCGCCGCCCTTGTGAAGCTGCCCGGTGGAGTGCAAAAAGCGCGGGCCGTATCCGAAGGTGGTGGCGATCCCCAGGCCGCCGGCGACCTCCGCGCGCATCCTCGCGACCGCGTCATCCACGACCGGCCTTCGGGGCAGGTAGGCCATGATGGCGAAGTAGTCGCCGTCCTGTGCCTGCTCCAGCAGTCGGTCCACCGCGTGGCGTATCTCGGCGGCGCCTGGCGCGCCGTAGACGGCCATATCCCCGTCGGTCGCGTCGGGGGTCATCTCCGGCAGCGCTCCGCTCTGGCGGTATGTCTCCAGCATCTGCTTCGTCCTGTCCTTGGCTGCCTGCACGTCGGGCTGGTCGAAGGGGTTGATGCCCATGACGGCTCCCGCCACCGCCGTGGCGAACTCCCAGCGCCACATCTCGGCGCCGACGGAGATGCTATCATTGACGTCGATGCGCACCACCGGGTGGCCGGCCTCTGCCAGCTCCGCGGCCAGCCGATCGTGCACGTCGTCCTCACCCATGCGGATGTACGCGAAGAGGCGGTCGGTGCCGTAGGAGGCTACCTCCACCGGCGGTTCCCCCACGACGGGCACCAGACCCTTGAGGTCCTTGCCGGTGCTCTCAGCCAGGAGCTGCTCTGCCCAGTCCCCGAAGGTCGCCATCCGCTCGGAGGTGAGGAAGGTCACCTTGTCGCGGCCGGCCTCATAGGCGCGGCTTAGCAGCGCCCCCAGCGCCGCGCCCGGATTCTGGTCCGCCGGTACCTCCGGCGCGCAGACCGCGGCCATCTCGCTGGCGCGCTCCAGGATCCGTCTGACGGGCAGCCCCAGCAACGCAGCGGGCACCATGCCGAAGTAGGACAGCGCCGAGTAGCGGCCCCCGAGGTCAGGCCAGTTCTCGAAGGTGGCCCGCAGACCGCGCCGGTCCGCCAGCTCCGCCAGCGGCGTGCCCGGATCAGTGATGGCTATAACGTTCTCGCCGGCATCATCACCCTTGGTCTCGCACAGCCTCTCCCAGAAGTAGTCGAAGAGGCTGCGCGTCTCACTGGTGGTTCCGGACTTGCTGGCGACGATGAACAGGCAGCGCTCGAGAGGCGCCTCCCCGGTCGCCGCCAGCACCTCGGAGGGCACCGTGCTGTCGAGGACCACCAGCTCAGGGTAGCCCTCGGCAGGGCCGAAGATGTCGGCGAAGCACCAGGCGGCCAGAGAGCTGCCGCCCATGCCCAGCAGCACCACGCGGTCGAACTGCCCCCGCGCCTCCCCGGCGAATTCCTCCAGCATCCCCGCCTTCGGCAGCGCCCGGGTCGGCAGGTGCAGCCAGCCCAGGCGGCGCTTGATCTCCGTGACGTGCTCGGGCTCGGAGCGCCACAGCTCGGCCTCCTGATCCCAGATGCGCCGGATCCAGTCGTCCTCGGCCATCGCGTCCAGCGCGGTACGGATCGCGCTTCCGAGCCGCTCGGTGAGGCTGATCGCCTGCGCGTTGATCGGCGGCGTCATCTCGTCCACTCCTCCACCGCGTATGGTAGGCGCGTGGTCTCTCGGGGAGGGGATTCGGGGGCGGCGTGGAGGCGGCCTGCACAAGCAACGGGCCGTCAGGCGCACAGGCCTTCTTGGCGGGGCGGCGAGCGATGACACGGCAGGCGTCTCACCGCACCGCCTCCGCGGCGCGGTCGATGATTCGCTGGAGCTTCGCGATGACCGCGGGATCGCCGCTCGGCGGGTCGGGCAGCGCCATCACGCGCTCGTAGATCTCTCGCGCGCGCTCGATGTCGGTCCGCCGGTCCCCCTGCATCCAGGAGGCCAGCGACTGGCGCGTAAAGACTCGGGGCAGCCAGTGCTCGCGACGGAACCACTCGGCGGTGTGCTCGGCGTCAAGAAACTGCCCGCCGGGGCCGACGTCGCGGATGACGTCCAGCGCCAGCGTCTCTTCGCTGACCTCCACGCCCGCCGCGAAGCGCTGCAGGCAGCCCACCAGCTCGTTGTCGATGACCATCTGCAGAGGGGAGTACACCTCGTCGCTGGAGAGCCGTCCGGCACTGATGCTCGCCGAGCCGCCACAGAGCAGGATCGGCAGGCAGGTGAGCACCTTCTGCGCCCCGGCCTCCACCGAGGGGGCCTTGGCGTCGGTGGCGCCCCCATGACCGCTGAAAGGCACGCCGTAGTGCCGCGCCATCTGCGCCATCATCATGTTCGCCAGAGGCCGCTCCGGCGCGCCGTAGGAGTGGATGCCCCCGCGCATGTCCAGCACCGAGACCGAGCAGTGCAGGCGCAGCTTCCGGTCGCCGTAGAAGGCCCGCCGCAGCATGGCGATGAAGAGGTGCTCGGCCAGGAAGAGAGCCACCGAGCCCGCGATGGTCGCCGGGCCGGTGGCCCCGGCCGCCATCATGTGGCCCACGGCGCAACCGTAGCCACGCTCGGCGCACCACGCGAAGTGCTCCGCCTCCACCCGCCCGAACTTCAGGGGCGATTGCAGGTAGACCGCCGCGCTCCACTCGCTGCCGAAGGGCACACCACGAGCCTGCGCGATGGCGGCCGTCATCTCCTCGATGAAGGGCAGCAGCCGCGCGTCCCACAGCGACCCGCCCGAACGCGCCCCGTGGCGGTAGCAGACCAGCCGCTGATAGAGGGGGTGCAAGGCGTGGGGGTAGTCGAAGGGGCAGCCCAGCAGCGACGCCCCCTGCACGTGCTCCAGG
>JBNGDZ010000426.1:0-4584 GCA_049975765.1 Armatimonadota bacterium | reverse complement strand
ACGTGGATCAGCTCCAGTGGGATGTGGGGCCGATCACCGACACCATCGCCATCGGCAACCGCTTCACCCTCGGGGACATCATCCCCGGTGGCGACGACACCGAGTGCATGGTCAACCGCCACGAAAGCGGGGCCGTGAGCGCCTACGTGGAGAGCTGGGCCACGCCGCATGGGATGCAGGGGATCCGCCTGGAGATCTACGGCAAGCAGGCCTCCGCGCGCCTGGCATACGGCACCGACGGCAGCCGAGAGCTGTGGAAGAGCGATGAGGACGGGATGAACCTGGTGTGGGAGTTCGACCCCGCCCGCGCGGACCACATGGACCTGTTCGGCGGCGCCAAGGACATGCAGGGGCAGATCGCCCACTTCATCGAGTGCATCGTGGACGGCAGGCAGCCCCTCACGCACGGCCGCGAGGGCATCAAGCCCATGCAGGTCATCGCCGCGGCCACCGAGGGCGGCGAGCGCGGGGTGCTGATGAACGTGGCGGAGTACCTGGACGGCCGCACGGGGTAGGCGCCTGCCGTTCGGCACTGGCCTGTTGGTGTCCGTCAGGCCCGCAGCTTCCGCGCCATCGTTCCCTCCGTCACGTCTCCCGCGTCACTCAATCCCCTCCGGGCTGACGATGCGCACGTTCGTGGAGACCGGGAACTCCTGGCCGTCGAGGTCGTAAACGATCTCCCCGATCATCGCCGCGTAGCCCTCATCGGGATGCAGCAGCCGGCAGAGGCAGCCGCCATCACGCTGGATGGCCGGCTCCTCCTCCCACGTGGCCTCGCGGAAGTCCCGCGTTGGCGCATGGGCGGTGAGCTGCGTCACCCGCTTGACGTCCACGCCCGGCCCCGGCTGGATGTGCAGCTTGAGGTAGCTGCGGTCCTCGAAATGCCAGTTCGGGCGCGGCAGCGGAGCGCGGTCGGTGCAGACCATGAAGAACCCCACCTGCGCGTTGATCACCCGCATAATGTCGTCGAGGCCGTGGCCGGAGTTGGGCACGTAGAGGATGTACTTCGGCTCGGGCAGCTCATCCCAGTAGAGGTTCGCCGCATCCAGCGGCCAGTAGGGATCGTTGGTCCCGGTGATGATAAGCTTGGGGACGGTGATCCGATCGCGCAGGGTGTAGGGGTCCACGATCGTGGCAAGCTGCGCGCCCTCAGCCGTCTCCAGCATCTGCGGGAGGCCGCGCTCGGTGTAGTCGTTGATCTGCTTGCTGTAGTCGCCCCACGCTACGAGGTGCTGGCGCATCTGCGCGGCGAGGTCCAGGTTGTCGTAGACCATCGGCGCGATGCCCTTCAGGCGCGCTGGAACGACCGCACCGGTGAACCAGGTCGTCCACCCCCGCTTGGAGGCGCCCGTGGTCACGAAGCTGGTGATGGGCCGCTCCCACTGCTCGGCGGTGTACTCCTCCACCGCATCCATGGTCTTCACCGCCGCCTTGGTCATCGGGAATAGCAGCGGCCAGTCCGCATCGTGCGTCTCCAGGTAGTTGCTGAAGGTGAAGGCGATCAGCGCATCCTCGGTGAGGTCGTCGAAGAGTGGCTGATTCGGGATGTCGCCCAGGATGACCATCGGTGCGGAGAGCATGGTGGCGGCGGTGCTGAGCATGGTCAGCTCATCGCGCCCCGGCGCACCGCCCGTGATCAGCAGCAGCGCTGTCTCAGGATGCGTCATCTCCTCGGGCACCATCAGGAACACGCGATGAGTCCACGTGATGTCCTGCCACTGCTGGGACGTGACCTTCAGGTGCGTCACAGACACCGACCCCATGACCTCCTCGCCCGTCTTCTCCCAGGCGTACACGGGCTCGGGCCGGTTGACGTAGTCGAGTATCGGCTGCCCCCATGCGGACGTCGCAATCAGCAGAGCCACCCCAATCAGCACCAGGCGCCTCGTCATGACCATGACCATCACCCTCCATCAGTCCATCAGTCGCGCATTATACTGCCGCGGCCCGTGGCTGTAGCCCCGATAGGCCGCCTCCTCCAGCGGGCGCGGCGTGTAGATGAACACCGACGCCGCGAGTGGGTCGTAGAGCACGATCTCCTCGCGCTCGTCGCCGCAGACGTCGGCCGGGAAGCAGTGATACCAGCCCTGGTTCCCGCCCGATGGCGCCGGGAGCTCCGGGAGGTCTGCGATCACGCGCCCGCGGCCGTCTGCGAGCGCCGCCGGGGAGTAGATGACGTCCGGCCCGCCCGGCCCGTTCCACCGGACGACCTCCAGGCCCGTGTTGTTGGGCGAGACGGGTACCTCGAAGCGATCCAGCACATCCCCGCCCCGCCCCACGATCATGAGCTTCGGCGCATGTCCATCATAGCGTATGACAAGCTGGGGGCCCGGGGAGTCGCTCCTGAGCGTCCCGCAGCGGATCTCCTGTCCATGTGGCACGGCGTCGGGGCCGAGTCGGACGAGCGGCTCGCCGGTCTCGTCGAGGACCTGCCCGAAGCCCGAGCAGATGGCCCGGGGGCGTCCGTCCCACTCCTCGACGAGGACCGAGTCGTTGTGCTGGGCGATGAACCGCTCCCACAGCGGCGTGCCATCGTCATCGATAACCGCGTTGCCCAGGTTCACCTCATCGCGGCCGTCGAGGTCAACGTCCCCGACCGCCGGGATGTACGCGCAGTGATTCGGGTAGCGATTCCACCGGCAGTCATAGGTCCAGAGCAGCTCCAGCTCGTCATTGAAGACGAAGACCCTCTGCCCCACCTTCACCACCACGTCGCCGGCGCGCCCAGCCCCGGACAGGTCGCAGAGCATCAGCCGCTGATGGACGTAGTTCGGCGGCAGCAGCTCGCCATCCACGTAGCCGTCCGCCGCCCGCAGCTCCTCGCAGACGCGCCGCTGCTTGACCTCACCGGTGGGGCCGTCGAGCACCACCAGCTCCACGCCGTCCATGCGCCAGTGGTGCGTGCGCTCAACGCCCTCGGGCAGCGCGAGCGCCAGCACCTCGATGCGCCCATCGCCGTCGATATCGGCGACCGCGACGGGGCCGGGTCGCTCCGGCGGCTCCAGGCCACGGCGCTGCTCGCCATCCTCTTCGATGACCGCGACCTCGCGCCCGGGGTCGCCGAAGCTCCACAGCGGCCGGCCGTCGAGGTCGAAGGCGGCGATGAAGCCGGGCTTGAGGCCTGCCAGGTTGCGGTAGACCACGAACTCCACGCGGCCGTCGCCGTCGAGGTCGCCGATGCGCAGGTCTCCGCCGCATGGCCCCGCCGGCCCGTCGCCGAGCATCTCCTCGGGGACGGGCACGCGGCGCCACAGGAGGGCCTGGTCGCGTGACGGCGTCATTGCTGAGCTCCCTCGCGTCTCAGTTGCACAGGACGCGCAGATGTGTCGGGCTGGAAGCCCGACCTACGCGGAGGTGGGCGGCACGGCCGTCGCCGTCCGGCCTAGCGCCGGGCCAGCATCAGCTTCGTCTGCGTCTCACCGCCATTCATAACATACAGCAGCGGCATGGGCCGGTCCACGCCCTCGATGAAGTCCGGCCGCGCCTCCCACGGCGTCGCCGAGAGCACGTTCGCCAGGTCCATCCAGTACTCCAGGCGCTTGGGCGTGAGGCCCCAGGTCATGTGGAAGTGGTTGGCGGGCGCGAACTGCTTGTACTCCACCATGCTGGCGTAGACGGGCGTCACGAAGGTATGCGGCCAGGTGGCCGTCGAGGTCTCGCAGACGGCGTCGGAGAGCCTCTCGGGCAGCTCGACGGTGATCGCCTCGTCCCAGATCATCGAGAAGGCGTTGCTCAGCGCGCTGTAGGTAATGCGGCCGGCGATACCCTCAATGCCGCCGGGCGAGACGAAGTTGACGGAGTTGCCGCCGCCGGGGAAGTAGAACTCGTCGGCCAGCGGCATGCTCACGCCCGACATGAGCTCCTCGACGCCGGCGCCGGGCTCGCCCGCCCAGTCGAAGGAGGCGCTGCCGGAGTTGTCGCCGTCCACGAATCCGCGCTCCCGCCAGACGGCCTCCGGCTCCACGTCGCCCAGGCCCAGCTCCTCGGCCAGCTCCCCGATCTCCCAGGGCTCCCAGACCTTGCGGAAGTCCATGAACAGCGGCGGGTTGCCACCGGTGAGGTAGGTGAAGGCCAGCATGGTCAGCAGGCCCTGCACGTCGGCCTCGGTGGCGTAGGGCACGGGGGCCTTGGGACCGTTGTGGTCGAAGGTCGAGTTGAACAGCGACTCCATGACATCCGCCACCGGCAGGGGGATGCCGCGGGCGTCCGACCCCCACTCGAGCTGGCTCATAAAGCCCCCGCCGACGGCGCCGAGGTCGTCCATGAGGTCGCGCACGATCAGGTACATCGCCAGCGACTGGTTGAACCGCGCGGAGTCCTCCTCCCCGTTCAGCTCCAGGCGGTCGCCGACGTGGTCATCGATCCACCCCCGCAACGCCGCCAGCTCCGCGTCGTCGTAGGCGCCCTTCGTCAACATGTCCGCCAGCAGCTTCATGTCCAGGCGCGTGATCTCCAGGCCCAGGATGTTGCGGGTGGGGATGACGTGCGCCAGCGCCGTCTCCATGCCCATGGAGTCGTGGCCGAAGACCACCACGCGGCGGCCCTTGAGGGCCTGGCGGGTCACCGCGGCGTAGGCCCACTCCA
>JBNGDZ010000425.1:0-4601 GCA_049975765.1 Armatimonadota bacterium | reverse complement strand
GCACCAGCTCCGGCTCATCGAGGGTAGGTTCCGTCGGAACGCCCTCCGGGAGGCCGCCGATGTCGGGCGCCATACCGTAGACCACCCAGTGGGTCCAGCCGCCGGGGCGCGGCGCGTCCGGGTCGTGGCAGATCAGCGCAAGCTCAGCGGTCCCCTCGGGCACGCCCTCGAAGGTCAGCGGCGGCGAGATGTCCTCGCCGTCATCGGTGTACTTCACGGGGATGGTCTCCCCGTCACTGAAGGCCGGCGATGTGATCGACAGAGCCATCTCTTCCGTTCCCTCCTCCTGTGTGACATCCGGTGTCGGCTCCTCGGTCTCGGCTGCGCCGAGCGGCTGGGCGGGCGGCTCCTGAATCGGCTCGCCCTCCGGCGGTCGCTCGCAGCCGATGATGCAGATCAGTGCTACCGCCGCCATGGCGGCGAGCAGAATCAACGCGCGTGATGCTTTCATCATCCCCGAATCCTCCTCGCACTCACTGCTGTCGCGATCCGACTACTCCATGGGGCAGGCGGTCTCCATGCACGCCCTCATCGAGCCCAGGAAGTTCTCGACCTGCTCGAAGCCGTTGCGCCTGAGGATAGAGGCCGCATTCGAGGCCCGGTAGCCCGTGCCGCAGAAGGTCACGATCGGCCGGGCGTCGCCGATCTCGTCCAGGCGGTCCTGCAGCTCGCCCAAGAAGATGTGCTGGGCGCCCAGCAGGTGGCCCCTCTCGAACTCCCGCTTCTTCCGCACGTCCAGCAGCAGGAACTCCTCGCCCTCGTCGTAGCGGCGCTTGATCTCCTCGATGAAGATCTGTGGGATTCCGTCGAAGGGCATTGCGTTGGTCGCCCACTCCTCCATCCCGCCCTCCAGGTAGCCCGCAACGTTGAGATAGTCCAGCCGCAGGAGCTGCTCCCAGGCGGTCTCGAACATCTCCCGGCCGTCCACCACCAGGCCGATCCGCGCGCCGTATGGCACCTCATAGCCGATGTAGGCCGAGAGCATGGGCAGCGTGATGTTGAGGCTGCCGGGGATGTGCGCGCCGCCGAAGGCCTCCGCGCTGCGCACGTCAAGCACCAGCAGTCCGTCGTCGATCATCGCGTGGAACCGCGGGGCCGCCAGGGGCGGCGGCTCGCTGAGGCCCTCGATCGTGGGTGGGCCCTGCTGGTTGACGGAGTGAATGTGCTCGAAGTACATGGGCATATGGTGGAACTCTGTGGCCTTGAACTGCACGAACTCGTCGCGGTCGGTCATCTGCAGCACCCGGTTGTGCCGACGCTCGTAGCCCAGTGTCGAGAACTCCCGGCTGGCCATGTCCTCGCCGCAGACCGAGCCTGCCCCGTGCGCCGGGCAGAGAATGGCCTGGTCGCCCAGCGGCAGGATCGCCTCAAAGATGCTGTCATAGAGCAGTCCCGCGACCTCCTCCCGCTGGTCGGGGAAGAAGTCGGTGCGGCCGACGTCGCCGATGAACAGCGCGTCGCCGGTGAAGACCGCCACCGCGTCCTCGTCGCTGAAGCCCGTGTCGTAAACGGCGATGGAGATGCTGTCGAAGGTGTGGCCTGGAGTGTGCAGGATCTCCAGGCGGAGCTGGCCGATACGGAAGCTCTCGCCGCCCTCCAGGTCACTGCCGTAGCCCCAGTCGGTGCTCCCGTGGTGGTGGATCTCGGCCCCGGTGGCCTCGGCGAGGTCACGGGAGCCGACGATGTAGTCCTCGTTCCGATGGGTCTCGAAGATGTGCGTGATCCGCATGCCCTGCTCGCCGGCGAGGTCCAGGTAGACCTCCACGTCTCGGCGTGGATCTATGACGGCGGCCTCCGCGCCGCTGCCGATGAAGTACGACAGATGCGCGAGACCGTCGGACCTGATCTTCTCGAGTATCATCCAGCCTCTCCTCCTGCCCGGCTGCTCGTCAGGATGTAAGTGTGGACTCTCTCATTGGCGTGCAGGCGGGCCCACCTACCAGCTTCGGCGGCGGCGCGAGTCACCGGGCTCAGCCTTCGCGCCGCACGGCCTCGATGAGCGCACGCATGTAGCCGATGGCGTAGGCCCTACCGCAGTGGCCGTAGCGCGTGTCGCCCTCGATCCGCGGCGTGTGGTCGGGCATCATGGCCCACCGGTAGCCTACGTCGCGGTAGGCGCGCATGGCCTGAAGCATGTCGGTGTCGCCGTCGTCAACAAAGGATTCGTCGAAGCGGGGCACATGTCCCTTCACGTTTCGGAAATGCACGTGGTTGATGCGGTCGCGCTCGCCGAACCATCTGATGGCCTCGATGACGTCCACGCCCATCTCAGCGACCGTCCCCTGGCAGAAGTTGAGGCCGTTGACCGGCGAAGGAACCGCCTCGATGAGGCGCTTGAGGCCCTCCATGGTGCCGATGATGCGCGCTTCACCGCGGAGCTGAGGCGTGGGTGGATCGTGGGGGTGCAGCGCCAGGCGGAGGCCCTCCTCCTCCGCGGTCGGCACGATCTGCTCGAGGAACCAGATGAGCCGCTCCCACATGGTGTCTGCATCCATGGCCTCATCGGGCTCGACGGGACCGACGTCCTTCACGGCGTCATAGTCGAAGCGCCGCACGCGCGCTCCACCGCGCCCCTCTGCGGTGGTGCTGCCCCACACGTCGGGGACGCTCCAGGTCCACTCCACGACCGGCACGCCGAAGCTACCGATCACCCGCAGGGTCTCCCGGACGTCCTCGGCCTCCTGCTCGCGCTCCGGGCGGCCGAGGCGGGCGTTCCAGTACTGCGTTCCCCGGCCCTGAGGCAGCAGCACCACGGCGAGCTCGATGCCGTAGCCGTCGAGCTGCTCGATGATGCGCTCCAGGTCCTCGGAGTGCAGGACGTTGCCGTCCTGGCGGCTGATGAGATCGCTCCCGCAGATCTTCACGCACGGGACGCCGAGCTGGGCCGCAAATGCCAGGTCGCGAGGATCGAACATCGCCGGCTCGCCCGACAGCCTCATTCCCAGACACAGCTTCACTGATCGATCACCTCAGACGTGGGGCACGCCGTTGTCCATGGGACGCTCCTCGGCACGCTCGCGCTGGAGCCTGGTCGGCGGATAGTCGCCATACAGCAGCGGGTCGTTGGTCTCAACCATCCAGGTGTGCACGCGCGTGCGGAGGGTCCAGGCGATGTCGTCATAGGCCGGATCGTCGATTACGTTCTCCTGCTCCAGCGGGTCGCGCGCCAGATCGTAGAGCTCCTCGGTGGGCCGGACCTCATTGTAGAAGTCATCGATCATCTCCTCGCCGGCTGGCCCGCGATACACGTCCGCGGGCATGTAGACCAGCGGCCGGCGGCCGAAGTTACGAATGTACTTGTAGCGCGGGGTCCGCACAGCCCGCATGGGGTTGTACTGATCGTGCCAGGTCATCTCGCAGAAGGCGTGGCCGCGCGGCTCGTAGGTCTCCTGATCGAGCAGGCCGAGGAAGCTGCGTCCCTCCACTTGGTCCGGCACATCGGCGCCCGCCAGGTCCAGCAGCGTGGGGAGCAGGTCGCAGTTGGTGAGCAGCTCATGGTGGATGCGGCCGCCGTCGAAGTGTCCCGGCCAGCGCATCACCAGCGTAGTCATGATGCCCGGGTCGTAGCAGGTGCCCTTGGCGCGGGGCATGGCGATGCCGTGGTCGGTGGTGAAGATCAGCACCGTGTCCTGCTCCAGGCCGGAGTCGGCGAGCGCCTCCCGCACGCTGCCGATCGCCTCATCGAGCCGCCAGATGAGCCCATGCAGCCCCGCCAGGTCCTCACGGATCCCCGGCCGGTCGGGCAGATATGGCAGTGGCTGGACCGACGCCGGATCGTCGCGGTCGTAGTCCTCGCGCTCGTAGGGCCGATGGGGCTCGGTGACGCCCGCGGAGACGAAGAATGGTTGCCCGTCCTGAGCCTCGCCATGCAGGAACCCGCCCACCGCCGAGGCCACGGTGCGGGCGTCGTAGCTGACATCCTGGATGGTCTGGTAGCCCAAGCGCGGGGCCTCATTGTGCTCATGCTGATGGCCGATGAGCCGCGTGTGATAGCCGGCGCGGTTGAGATACATCGGCATCGTGACCTCATTCGCCCCGATCTCCCAGCCGATGTGCGCCAGCCCGACCAGGCCGTTGTTGTGCGGGTAGCGGCCGGTCATGATGGAGCCGCGGGATGGGGAGCACTGCGCGGCGGTGCAGGCGTAGGTCGAGAACAGCACACCGTCATCGGCCAGCTCGTCGATGTTCGGCGTGTCGATGGGGGCGCCGAGGCAGCCCACGTACTGACCGAGATCGTGGCAGATGAACTCGATGATGTTCGGTCGCGAGCCGTAGCTTGCGCTGGGCATCGTAGGACCTCCGGATGCGCTGCTATGTCGCCGGGTGTGTGTTCGTCGGAGGGCGGCGTCCCCCTTCCCGAGCGCGCGACAACCAAGCGCGAACGAAGAGGGCGTCAACGGCGCGCGGCGTGGGCACGCGGCGCCTCCGTACGGCAGGGGCGCAGCTCATGCCCCAGGGTCCACACGTATTCCGCACTCCCCGTTGCCGTTGCCGTCGGTCGTTGTCGTCAGGCCGTACGGAGCCGCGGGCAGCCCTGCCCGCGAGCCGTTTGCCGTTGGCCGTTCTCCCCGTCCCCCCGCCTGCGGCGAAGCCGCGGGGGG
>JBNGDZ010000424.1:0-4602 GCA_049975765.1 Armatimonadota bacterium | reverse complement strand
CCTGGAGGGTGACACCTCCTCTATACCCCACTACCTACATTATCTGGTCGCACCCCCAGGGCGAGGCGCCTTTGTCTTTGTGCCCGCCATATGCTATACTTGACCAGCATTCATCATCGACGTGCATTCCCTCTCCCGCGGAAAGGGGCAACATGCTGTTGGGATTTCGCCATGCAGTCGTTGTGCTGACCATCGCCGCCGTGATAGCCATGGGGGGTTGTGGCAACAACCCGGTGGCCGTGGTAGACGGCGTCAAGATAACGGAGGCCGAGTTCAGAGAGCGGCTGGTCAAGACCTACGGGCAGGACATGCTCCGGGAGATGATCGACCAGGAGCTGCTGCGACAGGCAGCCGAGGATGCCGGGATTGAGGTCACCGAGGAAGAGCTGGACGAGGAGATCGCCAACTTCAAGCAGCAGTTCCCCTCGGAGGAGGAGTTCAACCAGTGGCTGGCGGGGAACGATCTGAGCCAGGAGGAATGGCGGGACCGGATGCGCCTGATCCTCACCACGCGCAAGCTCGCCCTCAAGGACGTAGACGTCAGCGACGAGAAGCTCAAGCAGTTCTTCGAACAGAATAGAGAGCGCTACGATCGCCCCGCGACCGTGGCGCTGAGCGAGATCGTGGTGGACTCGCGGGAGACGGCCGAGGAGGTCCTGCAGCAACTCAAGCAGGGGGAGGCGAGCTTCGAGGACCTCGCGCGGCGCTACTCGCTGGCCACGCACAGCCGCAACCAGGGCGGGGAGCGGCCGGAGATGGCCATCGAGCGGATCCCCATCGACCCGATCCGCGAGGCGGCAGAGACGCTGCCCGTGGGCGAGGTCTCCGAACCTATCGACACCGACGGGCAGTACTACATCATCAAGGTTCGCGACCGGCAGCCTGCGCGGGAGGCCTCCTGGCCGGAGGATCGCGAGCGGGTGCTTGAGGACTACAAGGCATCCCAGGCCAAGCCCCCTCAGGAGATCCTTCAGGAGCAGGTCAAGAAGACGAAGGTCAACGTCCTCGACCCGCGCTTCAACGAGTTGAACGAGGCCTACACGCCGGTGCCCACCGAGGTGCCGCAGTTCGGTGCCGAGGAGCAAGGGGCCCCCACAGCGGCGCCATCGGAGCAGCCCGCGGCGCCCACAAACAGCACTGCCGAGTGATCCAACCAGCGCTGCACGGACCGAGGCCGGGATAGTGACAGATGCGGGCCTTCGACGAACTGCTGCGGGTGATGGCGCGCCTGCGCTCATCCGACGGATGTCCATGGGATAGGGAGCAGACCCACGGCTCCCTGCGCCCGTACCTGCTCGAGGAGGCCTACGAGGCCCTGGAGGCGGTGGATGCTGAGGATTGGAGCCGGCTGTGCGATGAGCTCGGAGACGTGCTCCTGCAGGTGGTCTTCCACGCCCAGCTGGCCTCTGAGCGCGGGGACTTCGACATCGAGGACGTCTGCGCGGGGATCGTCAGGAAGCTCAAGCGGCGCCATCCCCACGTCTTCGCAGACGCCGTGGCGGACACGCCCGACCAGGTCCTGGACCGCTGGGAGAAGCTGAAGCGGCAGGAGAAGGGCTACGAGGGCCGGCGATCGGCCCTGGACGGCATCCCGCCAGCCATGCCAGCGCTGCAACGGGCGCACAAGCTGCAGAAACGGGCCGCGCGCGTCGGCTTTGACTGGGACGGGATTGAGGGCCCCCGGGCCAAGATCGACGAGGAGCTGGCGGAGGTGGATGACGCCGAGGCCGCCGAGCTCGAGGACGAGATCGGCGACCTGCTGTTTGCGGTCGTCAACCTCGCCAGGTTCCTGGGCGTGGAGCCCGAGGGCGCGCTGCGTGGTGCGAACGCGCGCTTCACGCGCCGCTTCAAGGCGATCGAGCGGGCGGGCGGCGGCGCCGAGCGCTTGCGCGAGATGGACCTCGAGCAAATGGACGAGCTGTGGGAGCAGGCCAAGGCGGAGGAGGCAGAGACCTCGGAAGACCCCACGGGACCGTCGCCGACGACGTAGATCCAGCGGCCGGGCTCGCAGATCGGCCGCCGTCATTCGAGTGCCCGCGGGACATCCGGCGATATGCGATTGGACAAGTACCTCAAGAATGCCGGCATCGTGAAGCGTCGCACCCTCGCCAAGCGCCTCTCGGATGAGGGCAACGTGGAGGTCGACGGCCAAAGAGCCAAGCCCAGCACCGACGTGAGACCAGGGCACCGCATCCGCGTGCAGATCGGGATACAGATCGCCGAGTACGAGGTGCTGCAGCTGGCCGAACGCCCGGTGCCCAAGGCGGAGCGTGACGAGTACGCCCGCTTGCTGCACTCCGAGCGTGTACAGCCCCTCAGCGACATCTAGGCCCATTGACAGGCGCACCCGGGGGTTGACATAAGCGGCGCACAACCTGCAGCGATCACAAGAACGCAACTGGCGTGCACGGAAAAAAAGACAGGGAGGACGGCAGATGGCTCTTGACAAGCACGTGTTTCTCTTCAACGAGGACGCCGACCCGATCATCGCAGAGCTGGAGAAGGAGGGCCGGGACATAAAGGACCTGCTCGGTGGCAAGGGCTCCAACCTGATGCTGATGACCAACTCCGGGATCCCCGTGCCCCCCGGCTTCAGCATCGACACGGACTCGTGCATCGAGTTCATCGAGAACGACATGCAGCTGCCCGAGGGCCTCGAGGACGAGATCTACGAGGCGATGGCGGAGCTCGAGCAGCAGGTGGGCAAGGAGTTCGGCAGCAGCGAGAACCCCCTGCTGGTCTCGGTGCGCTCGGGAGCGAAGTTCTCGATGCCGGGCATGATGGATACGGTCCTGAACCTGGGGATGAACGACGACGTTGCGGAGGGCATGGTGGCGCTGACGGAGGACGAGCGCTTCGTCTACGACGCCTACCGCCGCTTCATCATGATGTTCGCGGACGTCGTCAAGGGCGCCGACCGCGAGCTGTTCGAGGAGGCCCTCAGCGAGGTCAAGGAGGACGAGGGCGTCGAGGAGGACGTGGACGTCTCCGCCGAGGGCCTCAAGCGGGTCGTCGAAAAGGAGAAGGAGATCTACCAGCGGATCGTGGGCGAGGAGTTCCCGACCGACCCCAGGGATCAGCTCATGCAGGCCGTTGAGGCCGTCTTCGCCTCGTGGGACAACGATCGGGCCATCGCCTACCGCGAGATCCACGGCATCCCCCACTCGTTGGGAACTGCGGTGAACGTGCAGATGATGGTCTTCGGCAACCTCGGTGAGAACTCCGGGACCGGCGTGGCCTTCACCCGCAACCCGGCGACCGGCGAGAAGGAGATCTACGGCGACTTCCTCTTCAACGCCCAGGGCGAGGACGTAGTGGCCGGCATCCGCACTCCGCTGTCGATCGATGAGCTGGAGCGGCAGATGCCCGAGATCTACGAGCAGTTTGTTGACATCTGCGAGAAGCTGGAACAGTTCTACCACGATATGGAGGATGTGGAGTTCACCGTCGAGCAGGGCAAGCTGTGGATGCTGCAGACGCGCGACGGGAAGCGCACCGCGCAGGCCGCCATCAAGATCGCCTCTGACATGGTCGAGGAGGGGCTGGTGACCAAGGAGGAGGCCGTGATGATGGTCGAGCCCTCGCAGCTTGACCAGATCCTGCACCCGCAGTTTGACCCACAGACCAAGCCCGAGTCGATCACCACAGGCGTTGACGCCTCCCCCGGCGCCGCGACCGGCCAGGTCGTCTTCACCTCCGAGGAGGCCGACGAGTGGGCCAAGGAGGGCAAGCGCGTCATCCTTGTCCGGCACGAGACCTCGCCCGAGGACATCCGCGGGATGGCCGCATCTGAGGGCATCCTGACCACTACCGGCGGCAAGACCTCCCACGCCGCCATCGTCGGCCGCCAGATGGGGACGCCGTGCGTGGTCGGCGCCGGTGCCGTCGAGCTGGACTACGCCAACAAGCAGTTCCGCGTCGGTGACATCACTGTACACGAGGGCGACTGGATCTCCATCGACGGCACCACCGGCGAGGTCATGCTCGGCGAGGTCGAGACCATGCCGTCGGACGTCATCCAGGTGCTGACCGGTGACAAGACCGAGGACGAGTCGGAGCTTTACGGGATGTTCGCCAACCTCATGACCTGGGCCGACGAGATCCGCTCACTGGGCGTGCTGACCAACGCGGACACGCCCGAGGACGCCGAGACGGCCAGAAAGCTGGGCGCAGAGGGCATCGGCCTGACGCGCACCGAGCACATGTTCTTCGGCGGAGATCGCCTGCTGAACTTCCAGAAGATGATCATCGCCGACGACGAGGACGCGCAGCGGGCCGCGCTGGACCAGCTTCTGCCCTACCAGCGCGACGACTTCGAGGGCATCCTGCGGGCCATGGACGGGCTGCCTGTGATCATCCGCCTGCTCGACCCGCCGCTGCACGAGTTCCTCCCCGACGACGAGGAGGATCAGCGGGTCATCGCGCAGGAGACCGGCAAGACGGTCGAGGAGATCCAGGACATGGTGACGCGGCTGCACGAGATGAACCCCATGCTCGGGCACCGCGGCTGCCGTCTGGGGATCACCGATCCGCTGATCTCCGAGATGCAGGTGCGGGCCATCTTCGAGGCCGCCTGCGGCCTCAAGAAGCAGGGTCTGGACC
>JBNGDZ010000423.1:2328-4700 GCA_049975765.1 Armatimonadota bacterium | reverse complement strand
GTCCTGCATCGACTTCGATGAGTACGATGTGACGCTGCTGGAGCCACACCTGTGGATGGCCCACGGCGAGAGACATGTGGCTCAACAGCTTGCCGAGGCTGGTCGGGAGCTGGGAGCGAACGGGCGACAGGTCCGCCAGGCGGTGCAGAGAGGCTTCGAGGCCCTGGAGCGCTTCGAGCGAATGGCGGCGGAGCGGGGACGGCAGGTGCTGGAGGAGCTGAGGGAGGACGAGCGCGCCGTAGTGGTGGTGAGTCGGTCCTACAACGGCTGCGACCCCGGCGCGAATCTGGAGATCCCCCAGAAGCTGCGCAGGATGGGCGTGCTGGCCATCCCCATGGACTTCCTGCCACTCGATGACATCAAGCTGCCCACCGACTGGTTCAACATGTACTGGCGCTACGGGCAGAAGATCCTCGCCGCCGGGGAGATCATCGCGGGCGACGACCGACTCTTCCCGCTGTATCTCACCAACTTCGGCTGCGGGCCGGACTCCTTTATCATGCACTTCTTCCGCGAGCGCATCGGCGAGAAGCCGGCGCTGATAATCGAGGTGGATGAGCACTCCGCCGACGCGGGTATGATCACTCGTTGCGAGGCCTTCCTGGACTCGCTGGAGTCGACGAAGGGGCGGGAGTTTGAGAAGGGCCGACACCTCCGGCCGCTGGGCATCGACGAGCAGTCCCAACGCGTGATGCTCATCCCGAACATGAGCGATCACGCCTACGCGCTGGCGGCGGCCTTCGAGCAGCAGGGGATGCCCGCGGAAGTTCTGCCCGAGCCCGACGAGGAGACGCTGAAGTGGGGGCGGCGCTACACCTCCGGCAAGGAGTGCTTCCCGGCTATCGTCACCACCGGGGACATGGTCAAGTTCACAAAGCGAGCCGACTTCGACCGAGACAGGTACGCCTTCTTCATGGGCGGCTCGGGCGGCCCCTGCCGGTTCGGTCAGTACAACACGCTGCAGCGCATGGTGCTCGATGACCTCGGCTACGAGGACGTCCCCATCTACGCGCCCCACCAGGGCCGGCGCTTCTTCGATGACCTCGGCATCGTGGGGCGCGACTTTCTCCGCGTGGCGTGGCGGGGCATGGTCGCCGCGGACATGCTTCAGAAGGCCCTCCTGGAGACGCGGCCCTACGAGGTGGAGGCGGGCGCGGCCCGGGCCGCATACGAGGAGGCGCTGCACGACCTTCTGGGGACCATCCGCGAGGGCGGCGACCTCATGGCCTCGATGCACCGGGCGCGCGAGCGCTTCGAGGCGGTGGAGATCGACCGCTCGGAGCCGAGGCCCATCATCGGGCTGTCAGGGGAGTTCTATATCCGCGCCAACGCCTTCAGCAACCAGCACCTGATCGAGAAGATCGAGGCGCTTGGGGGCGAGGTCTGGATGGCGCCGGTGTACGAGTGGTTCCTGTATCGCAACTACCGGCGCGACATGAGGGCCAAGCTCGACGGCGAGATCCTCTTCCGGCTCAAGAACCGGATTGAGGACGAGATCATGACCCGCGACGAGCACGCCCTTGCCCAGCCGTGGGAGGGCCTTCTGCGCAACGCCCACGAGCCGCCGACCGGCGACGTTCTGGAGATGGCCTGCCCGTACATCGACCGCTCCTTCGAGGGCGAGGCCGTCATGACCGTGGGCAAGGCCATCGACTTCATCGAGAAGGGCCTGCATGGGGTGGTCACCGTGATGCCCTTCACCTGCATGCCGGGGACGATCTCACACGCTGTGCTCAAGCAGGTGCGCTCCGACTGCGGCGACTTCCCCTTCCTGAACATGGTCTACGACGGGAACGAGCAGGCCACGGACCAGACGCGCCTGGAGGCCTTCATGCACCAGGCCACGGAGTTCATGCGCCGCGCCGGCCCCATCCTCGCCGACCGCCAGGAGATGCTGGCGGCGGGGCAGTGAGCGCAGGCGGGGGAGGATCGGAGCGGCTGCGCACGCCGCTGCTCGTGCGGCTGAGGCTCATGAGCCGCCCTTTGGTGGCGCCGGCAACGCGGCGCTCATCCGCCGGCCGCCTCCGTCCGCCTGAGAGAGCGGACCCACTCCAACTCCTCGCCGACGGTACGAACGAGCCGTTCCTCTGCCGTCCACAGCTCACAGCCCACAACACGAGCAGTGGCGAGACAGGCAGCATCATAGGCGCTGACCTGATAGCCGAACGCCTCGATCCAGTCATGCCAGCAGGAGCTGAGGTTTTCGGCCAAGAGGCGAGGTATCTGAACCGGAACGTGCCGAGCACGTCGGCGGCTTCACGCGCCTCTTCTGCGGTAAGGTCACCCCGCAGGTGCGACTTGCGGACAACGTTCATGACCTCCCAGAAGAACAGCTCCGGCACGCAGATATCGACCTGCTGCCGGAGCCACCG
>JBNGDZ010000423.1:0-2318 GCA_049975765.1 Armatimonadota bacterium | reverse complement strand
CAGCCCGCAGGGCTGTTCCGAAAGCTCCTCCGCAAGCAGCAACTTCGCGCCAAAGAACGCATCGATGCAGACTGCGCCGGCGCTCGTCTCGGCCGTCTCTGATGAGTTCGGCGGAGTATCCGGCAGCAAGAGGCTCACCCCCGCGCCGCTTGAGGATTCTCTCCCGTAGTCTGTCCGCCCTATTGAGCGCACTCTCGTTTATGGTTCGCCCCATCTCCGACAGCGTACGTTGGGCATCCAATGACGTGTGCGCTCCGCCCGGCGCAGCCTCGGTATGGACCTCCACGGGCCCATTATGCCCAGGATGCGCAGACGGCGTCCACTCGCGCTCAGGCTCGCCTCTCCTCCAGCATCTGTCGCGCCAGCTCCAGCGCCTGCTGCCTGGTGGTGATCTCGCGGTCCGCGTAGGCCTCCGCGATGGCGTCGAGCAGCGCCCCGACCAGCGGCCCCTCGTCTATGCCCAACTCCTGCATCAGCTCGGTGCCGTCGATGAGGCTGGGGCGCTGCCGCTGCTGCCGCAGCCAGTCGAGGTGGCGCGCCAGCATGTCGTCGAAGATCTCGTAGATGCGGCCGCGCTGCTGTAGGCGGCTGGCGGGCCCGCGGCAGGCGGAGCGGTCGCCCACCGCCAGCAGCAGCAGTCCAATGGCCGCCGGCTCCGCGTCGCGCATCAGCCGTCGCACCGCCCGCAGCGTGATGACGCTGGTGAGCTTGCGGCCCTCCGCCTCGGCCCTCAGCCCGGCGTTCGCCAGCTCCAGCGGGCGCATGTGCAGGCGGATCATGCGCGCCACCATGCGCCTCACCCCGGCGGGGAGGCACCAGCGGCCGGCGAGCTGCAGGAAGATCCGCGCACCCTCGTCCTCATGGCCGATGAACCGGGTCCGGCCGTCCTCCACGGTGCGGCATGCGGGCTTGCCGACGTCGTGGAAGAGCGCCGCCATGCGCACCGCCGCGCGATTCTCCCCCTGGTCGAGCCACCGGCGGATCGCATCGGCCGTGCGCGGGAGGAAGAGCTGAGGCGTGTTGATGGCCCGCTCCACCTCATGCAGCGCCAGCAGCGTGTGGCCCAGCACATCGAGGTGGTGGTAGCCGCCCTGCTCTACGCCCCGCATCGCCGCCAGCGGCGGGATGAAGCGCTCCAGGGCGCCAAGGTCGTCGGCCGCCTGCACCGCATCGGCGGCGTGTCGAGCCGCGAAGAGCTTGAGCATCTCCTGACCCACCCGCTCCCCGGGCGCGTCGTGCACCCGTGGCGCGAGCTCCGCCGCCCACCGCCCGGTCTCTGCCTCCACCGAGAAGCCCAGCTCGGCCGCGAACCGGAAGGCCCGCAGGGTTCGCAGCGGGTCGGCCTCGAGCACCTGCCGCGACCGGGAGCGCACCCGGCGGCCGCGCAGGTCGTCAAGACCGCCCGTGGGGTCGATAAGGTCCGGGGCGCCGCGGACGTCCCAGGCCAGAGCGTTGATGGTGAAGTCGCGCAGAGACAGGTCCTGCTCGATGGTGGGGGCGCGCAACTCAGCGAAATCCAGGAAGCCGGTCGGCCGGCCGGGGTGAAGGATGACGCGGGCAGTGGGCAGGTCCTCGTGCAGGATCACCACGCGCAGGTCGTGCTCCGCGGCGAAGCGCCGTGCCAGATCGATCATCCCGTGGCCGGCCAGGTCCCAGTCGCCCACCGGGCGCCCGAGGAGCAGATCGCGCGGCGCGCCACCGACCAGGAACAGCTCGTAGCCTCCCGCGGAGGCCAGCGCCGAGAGCTCGCGACGCAGCGGCTCTGCCATCCAGCCGCGCTCCACGACCGCCGCCGGGTCGCCGGACTGCCGGGGTTCAGTCATCGTCGCCCACCGGAAGGCGCACAGCCTGGCGCAGCGCCTGCACCTGACCCTCGGTGAGGGGCCGCACCTCGCCCAGCGAGAGCTCGCCAAGCCGCAGCGGCCCCATGCGCACCCGCTTGAGCCGGCGCACCGGATGGCCGATGGCCTCACACATCCGGCGCACCTGCCGGTTGCGGCCCTCGGTGATGGTGATGCGCAGGCGGCTCTCGCCGCCACCGGTGGCGACGAGCAGCACCTCGGCCGGCTGCGTGCGTCCGTCGTCGAGCTCGACCCCTGAGCGGAGCCTGCGAAGCTGCGACTCGGGTGGCGTGCCCTCAACGTCCGCCAGGTACTGCTTCTCCACGTGGTGCCGGGGGTGCAGCAGCCGCTGGGTCAGCTCCCCGTCATCGGTCAGCAGCAGCAGCCCTGTGGTGTCCTGGTCGAGTCTGCCGACCGGGTAGATGCGAGTGCGCAGATGCTGGGGGACCAGGTCCATGACGGTGGGTCGCCCGCGGG
>JBNGDZ010000422.1:1661-4749 GCA_049975765.1 Armatimonadota bacterium | reverse complement strand
CGCAAGCTCGCGTGGAGGGGCCGGACCACTGTCCGGCCCGCCGTTGAGGCCGTCGGCGGTTGCGTCTGGAGGGGCCGGCCTCCGTTTCGCCCGATCGTTTGCCGTTGGTCGCTGGTAGCTCGTACCAGCCATGACAGGGACCACGGGAGCCACCGCCATGATCCACGACAGCCGCGTCCGCACCCTCTCCGAAGCCCCCGTGCGCGAGCGGGAGTACGTCCTCTACTGGATGCAGGCCTCCCAGCGGGAGCGCTTCAACCACGCGCTGGAGTACGCCGTCCGGGCGGCGGATGAGTTGGGGGTGCCCGTCGTGGCGGGCTTCGGGCTGCATGAGGGCTTCCCCGAGGCGAACGCCCGCCACTTCGCCTTCATGCTGCAGGGCCTTCAGGAGACCGAGGCGGCGCTCCGGGAGCGCGGCATTCAGCTTACGGTACGGAAGGCCCCGCCGGATGACGCCGCCATTGAGTTCTCGCATCGCGCCTGCATGGTGGTCTGCGACATGGGGTACCTCCGCCACCAGCGGCAGTGGCGCCGGACCTTGGCGGCAGAGGCCGACTGCCGCGTGGTGCAGGTGGAGGCGGATGTGGTGGTGCCGGTGGCGGTCACCTCCGAGAAGGAGGAGTACGCCGCCCGAACCATCCGCCCGAAGATCCACGAGCACCTCGACGAGTATCTGGTCGACCTCGAGCAGTCCGGGCCGGAGCGGGACTCGCTGGAGATCGGCTTCAACTCCGCGGATGTCAGCGACTGGGAGGCGGCGCTTGCGCGTTTGGATCTGGACCGCTCCGTGGCGCCGGTGGATGCCTACGTGGGCGGCACGTCCGAGGCCGAGCGGCTGCTGGATGAGTTCATCGGCGAGCGGCTGGCCCAGTATGATGAGAGGCGCAACGAGCCGGCGGACAACTGGGTCTCGCATGTGAGCCCGTACATGCACTTCGGGCAGATCTCGCCGGTCTACGTCGCCAGCGAGGTTGCGGCGCACTCGGGCGAGGGCCCGGAGGCCTACCTGGAGGAGCTGATCGTGCGCCGCGAGTTGTGCATCAACTTCTGCCACTACAATGATCGCTACGACTCGACGGAGGCGCTCCCGGAATGGGCGCTGCAGACGCTCGCGGAGCACGCCGGCGACGAGCGCCCCTACATCTACGACGCCGCGGCGCTGGAGCGCGCGGAGACGCATGACCCCTACTGGAACGCCGCGCAGATGGAGATGGTCCTGACGGGGAAGATGCACAACTACATGCGTATGTACTGGGGGAAGAAGATCATCGAGTGGACGGAGGAGCCCTCGGAGGCCCACGCCCTCATGGCGCGGCTGAACAACCGCTATGAGCTGGACGGTCGGGACCCCAACTCCTGGGGCAGCTTCGCGTGGTGCATGGGCAAGCACGACCGGCCGTGGCAGGAGCGGGAGGTCTTCGGCAAGGTCCGCTACATGAACGCCGCCGGCCTCGAGCGCAAGTTCGACATCGAGGCCTATGTGCGCAAGATCGACGCGCTGAGTGACCAGATCGACCTCGAGGTGCAGTGATGGCCTCTTGAGCCGGCGCCGAGGGCGCTGATCTGCCACGAGAGCGGCACACAGCGCACCGACGCAGGTGCGCGCAGGCTCGCACGGGAAACGGGATCACGAGCCGAGGGCCGAGCCGTGCGCGGGCGCGCATACAGCCGTGCCGGCAGGCTGACTCCGCGACTGCATTGCCACTCATCCTCCGCGAGGAGGCGACAGTGATGAAGCGCACTCAGCTCGTGCTGGCGCTCGCGATGAGCGCGCTGATACCGATGACCGCCGCACACGCTCAGGATGACCTCATCGACGTGCCCTTCGCGAACGCCTCCTTCGAGGAGGGCATGACCGAGCGCGAGCCCTTCGGCGTCCCGGAGGGCTGGAGCCTCTACCAGGGGGATGGCGAGGACTCGGGGCTGAAGCTGGTAGAGCCGGGGCATGAGAGCGACCACGCGCTGCTGATCCGCGATGGTGACCGGACGAAGGAGGTCGGCGTTCATCAGGATGTGGAGGTCGAGGGGAACCTCGGCTACGAGGCGAGCGTGATGGTGAAGGCGGTGCGGCCGGGTTCCGCGGTGGGCGCCTACATCCAGCTTCGCTTTATGCCCTCGAATGAGTTCTTCCAGGCGGGCTTGGCGACGGCGAGCGCGGAGGAGTTCACGCGCATCTCCGTGCGTGGGCTGGCGCCGCCGGATACGACGCACGCGCGGGTCTACCTCTACACGCACCGGGATGTGACACCGGAGTTCGTTGTCGATAACGCGCGGCTGGTGGCCGGTGTCGAGCCGCCGCCTCCCCCTCCCCCACCTCCGCCCGAGCCCGAGCCGCCGGTCTACGAGGAGCTCAAGGACCTGCATCTGACCACGGACCTGGTGGCCGACGGCGAGGCGCGGGCGGCGATCGTCACCTCGGGCCGCTACGCGACGGAGGCCCGGCAGATCGCACGGGCCATAGAGGAGATCACCGGGGTGGCTCCGCCGATCATAGATGACGATGACGAGGCGGCGGCGGTGCCGCCGGATGATGGCGCGCTGACGCGGAGCTTCATCTGTATCGGCAACCGCTCCACCAACGCCATGATCGAGGAGCTGTACAACCGCTTCTACACCCTTCTGGATCTGCGCTACCCGGGGCCGGGCGGGCATGTGGTGCGCACACTGCACAATCCCTTCGGCGATGGGCATAACGTGATCTTCGTGGGCGGTAGCGACGATGGGGGCGTGGCGGCGGCCGCAGGCGTGCTCGTCGCGGCGCTCGATGAGGCAGCCGGCGGCCGGGGCGAGCTACGCATCGGGCGGCTCATGGAGATAGAGCCGGGCGAGGGCGTGGATTTCCCGCGCGACGTCCGGGAGCTTGAGATCTGGGACGCATCGAAGGGCTACGGCTCCACGGGCTACTTCGGCTGGAACTCCATCTCCAAGCACGCCGCGGCCTACTACATGACCGGCGACGAGTACCACGCCCGCCAGTTCATTCGCCTGGCCTTCCCGGACGCGGAGGCCAAAGAGCAGATCGCGGAGATCGACGGGGAGCGCATCGAGAACAAAGACGATCCGCTCAAGGGGCCGTATCACTACAACG
>JBNGDZ010000422.1:0-1651 GCA_049975765.1 Armatimonadota bacterium | reverse complement strand
ATCCTGTTCTGGGACCTGATCGAGGAGAGTCCGGCCTTCAGTGACGAGGAGCGCCTGCGCGTCACCAACGCCTTCTCCCGGCAGCTCGAGAAGCGGGCCCGCGAGGGCATCTATGGCCTCCAGTCGCCGGCCCGCCACGTCGGCTCACGGCACGGGCAGTACTCCGCGATCTCGCTCTACTGCCTGGCGCGGTACTTCGCAAAGGACTACGATGATCCGGTGTGGCGGCAGGGGATGGGAGGTGCGAAGATGCACTTCGCGCCGCTGGAGGAGCACGCGTGGGTCTCGGGCGAGAGCGACAACCTGTTCTGGTACAACACCGGGACGGCGCCGATCCTGCGCTTCATGCTCCTCGCCGGCTGGCGGGGGCCGCTGGAGAGCGGGACGCTCCAGACGCTGCTGCGAGGCCAGGAGATGCTGTGCACCGGCAAGAGCGGCGACTGGGATCTGCGCTCGGCGTCGATCACCTACCTGCACCGCGCGGCCTATCTGACGCAGGACGGCCGGTGGCTGGAGTATCTGCGGCGCACCAACCAGGACCTCGACGTGCCGCGGCTGGGGCAGTCCTTCTGGCCCGAGGAGCACCTGCAGCCGCAGATGCCGGTGGACATGGTGGGCCACTGGAGCATCAACCCGCTGCCGATGCCCATGTGGGAGGCGCGGGGCAGCGGCCTCCCCTTCGAGGAGTCCTTCCTGTTCGGGAGCTTCCGCTCCGCCCCCGACGCCACCGGCGACTTCATCCTCATCGACGGCTTCAACGGCGCATCCCGCAACCCCTACCACACCTTCGCGATCCTGGAGCTGCGCCTCGACGGCGCCACGCTGCTGAAGGGCTACCGCAATCAGGTGCTGACCCGCGTGGACGGGATGGTCGAGCCGGTCATCGCCATGGACGCGGCGCTGCGGCACTTCGCGGTGGTGGGCGACACGGCCGTCTGCGTGGGCGAGGTCCCGGACGCGGCCTACTGCAACTGGCGGCGGACGCTGGCCCAGCGCATCGGTCGCTACGCGCTGGTGGTGGATGAACTGACCATGCGCGAGAGCAGCGAGAACATCCAGGTGCAGACGCTCTGGGAGACGCCCGGCGCGCAGTGGGACCCTGAGCGCAACGTCATCGGCGTAAGCACCGCCGGCGGGCCGTACACGCCCGCGGGCTGGCACAGCATCCGTGCTCTGAACTGCCGCTACGCCAGCCAGCCGACCGGCGCCGAGTGGGTGGTGGAGCTCGACAGCCTGGGCATCCGGCTGCTGCGGGCGACCGAGGTGGGCCACTACCTGGAGATGCGCTTTGCGCTCCCCGAGCCGATCGAGGGTCAGGTCTACGCGGACTTTCTCGACTACACCGACCGCGGCGTCTTCGAGATGTATCTCGACGGCGAGAGGGTGGGCGGTCGCTACGACTCATACGCGCCGGCCGCCCAGCCCGGGCGCGCTGACCTGGGCGAGCACCGCCTGGAGGCCGGCGAGCACACGCTCCGGGTGGAGGTCGTGGAGCGCGGCAGGACCGGCGAGCGATCCTACATCGGCCTGATCGGCGTGAGCATCAGGCCCGAGGACGCCCCGGAGGCGCTGGAGGGAGCGCTGCGGCACGAGATCCTGCCCTCCGACCCCGTGCGCGCGCAGCGGGAGGGCAATGTGCACACGTTAGAGT
>JBNGDZ010000421.1:0-4756 GCA_049975765.1 Armatimonadota bacterium | reverse complement strand
TCGCCGATGCCTCCGCGCCCCGCGTCACCGTCACGATCGAGGCCGGGGCCGAGGCTGCGCCACCCCGGGTGATGGTGCGGTCCTACGATCCTGAAGACCGCCTCACCCTCTGGCGCTACGTCGAGTACGCCAGCCCAGAGGCGGTCTCGGCCGTCCGCGCGCCGGAGGGCGTGACCCTCCGGGCACGCGAGGACTGGACCGCCGAGCCCACCACGGTGCTGCATGAGGAGCTGGAGCTGGCCCCGGCGGGCGTCCATCAGGTTCGCGTGGTGGCGTGGACGCGAGGCCTGCAGGTGCGCGTGGAGCTGCCGAACGCCATGGGATGGGGCTGGTGCGCACAGAACGGCGACTTCCTGGCATGGGAAGAAATGCCGCAGCCGCTGTTCGCGTGGGTCCCGCCCCATGCCGAGCAGCTCCGGCTGCAGGGCGGCCCATTCGTGGTACGCGACGAGGCGGGGACCGCGCTGGCGGAGCTGCATGAGCCCGGTCAGGCCACTATTTCCGTGGGCCGGACCGAGCAGCTCTGGCGTTTCGAGCTGCCGGAGGATGCCGCATTGAGTGCCGCGGACCTCCCCCTCATCCTCTGCCCGACCCCGGAGGCCGCCCGGGCCATCCACGCTTCGGTGGAGGTGCTCGACGACGGGACCGTGGTGTGTCATCGCTTCCAGCGCCGCATCGCGGAGCTGCTCCCGGAGGTGCTTGCGCCCGAGCGCGTCGGCGACACGGGCAAGCTCATCACGCCCCTGGCCAGCCGCCGCGAGGCCTGGCTGGCGGATCCGATCCGCAGCGCCATCCTGATGAGGAGCTTCCTGCCCGCCGTCGAGCAGTGGCTGCGCGCCCAGAACCTCGACCCGGCGAGCCACTGGGGCGGCTCGCTGGCGGGCTGGCGGGAGAAGATCGATGAGCCGCCCCCCGGCAATCGCTGGGATCGTCTGCGCGGCGTGGAGGGGCTCTACGCGGGCGCGTCGTCGAACTACGGCTCCGCCGCCCGCGACCTGGCGCTGGGCGCGCTGCACGATGCGCCGACCAACCCGTACGCGGGTCGGCAGGAGCTGCTGTGGCGGGCGGCCGCCGCGTCGCTCCGAGACCTGATGGCGGTGAGCGAGGACGAGACCTGGCCGGGGATCGCCGACCTCGATCCCTACCCCGGCGCGATGGCCTTCGCCCTGGGCGGCAAGACCCTCCCGGTCTACGGCCTGGTCGCGCCGCATATGCCCCAGCATATCCGCGAGGTCTGGACCGAGGCCGTCCGGCGTCTCATTGACCGTGCCTACCCCGACGGGCTGGTCAGTTGCCGCAACCAGTCTTCGCACTACCTCGTGGCCTTCCAGGCCTTCGCGGACGGCTCCGGCGAGTCGCGCTATCAGGCGCTGGCGCGACTATATGCCCGGCGATGGGTCTCGGGCCAGGACCCGTCGGGCTATCACATGGAGGCCATCGGGCCCGACGCCAGCTACATCGGGATGACTCACTGGCACGAGGCGGTCTACTACGAGATGAGCCGAGACCCGGTGGTGCTGGATTCGGTCCGGCGGTCGTACAGGCTTTTCAACCATACGGTGGGCCCGGAGCCGGATGGCAGGATGCTGGGTGGCTTCAACTTCAACCATCGGGTGGGCGAGGGCTTCTACTTCGAGCAGTGGAGCGGCGCCAAGGGCATCCTGCACGACGACCTCCCTGAGGTCGGCGTGTGGAGCGACCCTCCGCCCACCGATGAGCAGATCGAGGATGCGCGCGAGAGCGTGGCCGCCTTCCTCGATGATCCGCAGCCCCCGCCCTATCCCAAGCAGACCACCTGGCGCTACCTGGCCTTCGCGGAGCCCGACCGCAGCGGGATTCTCCCATGCCAGGAGGCAGACCCCTTCTGGCGCGTGCTCGACGACGAGTGGCTCTTCGTGAGGCGCCCGGGCTACTACACCTACTGCTACCTGGGAAAGCCTGCCGGCGAGTTCTACATCCGCAACAGGGAGAGCTTCCGAGAGCCCTACCCTGACGATGGCGAGAGCACAGGCGCGCAGTACCGCACCATCAAGAGCATCACGCCCTACGTCGGCGGCGGGCTCTCCGGCATCTGGACGCACGAGTACGGGCACTCCCTGATGGCCGCGAACTGGGCGCCCACGACGCATCACGGCCTCATCGCCACCGACACCGAAGGCCTGCGCTGGTGGGAGGACTACCACGCCCACGAGCACGCGCTGGACGCCGACGCCGGAGAGCTGACCGTCACCGGCCGCATAGAGGACCAGCCGCTGGCCTACAAGCGCCGGTACGTCTTCGCCGACGACGAGATTGCAGTGGACGTGGCCGTGACGGCGCAGGAGGACGTCCGTCTGGGGCGGCTTATCGAATGCGTGCCTCTCACGCGCGGCGGCTGGAAGGCCCGCGGCGCCACGATCTCCGCGGGCGATGCCACCAAGGGCCCCGCCCGCGCCGGCAGCTTCCGCGTCACGGACGCAACCGGCGCCGGCGTGGAGTTTGTCCTGGGAGTCGAGCGCGACCTGCTGCTGGTGCCCGAGGGCCGGCAGACCTCAGGCTGGAGGCAACTGCAGATTGGCCGCGTCGAGATCGCTCTGCCCGCGGAGATGGACACTGGGCAGAGCGTCTCGCTGCGGTACGTCATCCGACCCATCGCCGCCCGCTGAGGGCCGACCACCTGGTGTGCCGTCTGGAAGGCCCGTCCTGAGTCGCCGGCGTGGTCTGCTGACGCCAGGCCGGCCCCGACCGCGGTTTCGCCACATGCAGGCTGTCCTGGAAGTTTAACGTTCTTTCCAAGTCATTGACTTCATTGGAATCTCCTGCTATAATCTGGCCGCCAACCGTTGCGTACTCAACTATGTTCCAGGAGGTGCTTCGGCGTGCGCAGAGGCTTTACGCTTATCGAACTCCTCGTGGTGATAGCGATCATTGCTATCCTGGCGGCGATCCTCTTCCCGGTGTTCGCGAGGGCGCGGGAGAAGGCACGGACGGCCTCATGTCAGTCGAATCTCAAGCAACTGGCGCTGGGCGTGCTCATGTACGCACAGGACTACGACGAACGGACCCCGGGGGCGTACGGGAACAGCTCGCGGGACACGGGATTCAACCTCCCGCCGGGACCTGTGACCGGACGAGGCGGGACGCGTAGCTGGTGGCTGTGGCCGGACTTCGTCTACCCCTACGTAAAGAACACGCAGTTGTTCGTCTGCCCCAGCGGCGGGGTGAGCAGCTACGGCGACTACGCGGCGAACAACGACGCCATGTACGGCTCGCACAGCGCTCCGGGCACGAATCTCGCGGACATGACCCAGCCGGCCTCAACCATCCTGCTCTACGATGCTGCAGTCGGTCCCATATCCTGTGGCCGCCCACACGGCTACCGGCTGGACGGAGACGGGCCGCGCCCCTGGTGCTACGGCTACCCGGCGGTGAACGAACTGGAGTTTTTGCCCGACAACCCCTACGCACAGGATCGCTCCCGGCACAACAACGGCTGCAACTACGCCTTCGCGGACGGACACGTGAAGTGGCTGGGCAACACCGTGACCTACTGCCCGCAGGCGACCGCCTCGCCGGCCTGGCTGGAGTACTGGGAGTCAAACAAGTAGGGCCCGTACGAGAGAGCTCTTTCCGCTGACGTCCAGACAGCCGCAGGGAACCTACCTGCGGCTGTCATCGTGCCGGGAGCCACGCAACTGAGGGCTAATCCATCAGGTAGGGCTTTACCTCGATGAAGTTCATCCACAGCCGCTGGCCGGCCGGCCCGCCGGGCTCGTCCGGGCTGGCCCAGTCCGAGATGGTGAGCGTGGTAGTGGTGGAGGTGGCCCGGAACACCTGCCAGCGCATGTTCACGAAGTACGGGTGCTCGCGGGTGAACTGTCCCACGCGCGCCCGCGTTGGGTACACCTCGTGGTAGGCGTACTTCCCGCCCTCTATCAGCTCCACGCCATCGAGACGCACGGACAGGGAGTGGCGCGCGTTGCGCGAGGTGCCATCGAGGAGATCGCCATAGTCGCCGAAGAGCACCTTCGCCGAGTAGGTGCGGCCCACCCGAAGCCCTGTGACGGTCTGGCGCAGCACGTTCGGCCGCTCGGCGCTTCGCTCCATGAGCGCGAAGGTGTCATTGCCGCGGTAGTGCCGGCCCTGCAGGCTGCCTAGCCCCTCGCGCTCTCCGGCCTCGATGCTGCCCTCCGCGGCCGGCTGCACCGTCCAGCCATCCAGGCCCTCGGTGAAGTCGGGGTTCGCGATGTGCTCGAGCACGTACGGGTCGGCCGTCACGCGGCTGGTGTTGCCCTCGATGCAGTAGTGCTCGAAGAAGCGCCCGATCCAGCGCAGCCGCTCCTCATCGGTGTACCCCGACCGCCAGATGTGCACCCCACCGAGGCCGAAGAAGGCCGGATGCGTGGCGAGCATCTGGAACTGCATGTCGAGGTAGGCGTTGTAGTTGCACTGCGGGAAGCCGTCGGCGAAGGGCCACGGGAACGAGAAGGTCCCCGGCACCCACACGGTCTCGAAGGTGACATCGGGCAGGCTGCCCTCGAACTGGAAGAGCATCCGCTCCGGGGCGCGGCGCATGTAGTCCAGAGCCTGCGGCAGCGTGGGCCACTCCGCCAGGTACGCCTCCCGGCAGATCATCCCGTCGGCGGCGGTACACGCCTCCGCGAACCTCACGCTTCCCTCGTCCAGCCCGAACTTGCCCGCCACGTAGGGGAAGAAGCCCTTCTCCGGGTACTCCCTGCGCAGCAGCTTCGCCATCTCGATGTAGGAGGGGTAGGCC
>JBNGDZ010000420.1:0-4757 GCA_049975765.1 Armatimonadota bacterium | reverse complement strand
GGCTTCCCGGTGCGCCGCGTCAGTCCATCGGCTCGAACATGTCCTTGCCCACGCCACAGTCAGGGCAGACCCAGTCGTCAGGCAGGTCCTCGAAGGCTGTGCCGGGCTCCACGCCGTTGTCGGGGTCGCCCTTCTCCGGGTCGTATACATAGCTGCACGCCAGGCACTGGTACTTCTGCATGGCTGTCCTCCTGGTGTCTATCGCGGGCGGGCAGCCGGTTCGGCGTTGCTGCTGCCCGCGCGCGTTGTTGGAGCTGCACTATCGCAGTCACGGCTCGTACAGGTTGCCCTTTGCGGCCGCCGCCTCGGCGTGATCCGCCAGCGCGCCGCCGGCCTCGCGGCACTGACCGAGAGCGTCCCCGTCGGGCCGCCACTGCGCGGTGAGCGGCTCGCGGAGAAGCTCGACGTCCATCGCCTCGAGGTGCTCCTGCACCTCGCGCGGCCCGCTGGGGGACCAGCCGTAGGAGCCGAAGGCGAAGCCAGCCTTGTGTTTGGGGGAGAGGCCCTTGAGGTAGGTCAGAAGGCCACCAACGCCGGGCATCAGCGTCATGTTCAACGTCGGCGATCCGACGGCGATGGCGGCGGCGTCGAGGACCTCGGTGGCCAGCACCGTGCGGTCGGTGCGACCCACGTCGAAGAGCTTCACCTGAACGCCCTTACGCATTGCGCCGCGGGCGATCTCGTGCGCCATGCGGTCGGTGGAGCCCCACATGGAGTCATATATGACCAGGACCTTGGCCCGCGGCCGGAAGCGCACCCAGTCGCTGTATGCATCGAGGATAGCCGGCACGTGACCGCGCCAGATCACGCCGTGGGCCGGCGCGATCATGCCGATCTGCAGCTCGCCCAGCGCCTCCATGGCCCGGGCGATGGGCCGGCCGTAGAGCATGACGATGTTGGCGTAGTAGGTCCTGGCCTCCGCCATGACCACCGAGAGCTCGACCTCGTCATCGAAGCGCCCCGACGAGGCCAGGTGCTGCCCGAAGGCATCGTTGGAGAACAGGATCTTCTCCTCCGGGCAGTAGCTGACCATGGAGTCGGGCCAGTGGACCATGGGGGTCTGCACGAAGGTAACTGAGCGCCCGCCACCGAGGTCGAGGCTGTCACCGCTCTCCACCACGTCGATCTCCCAGCCGCCCGTGTCGTAGTAGCCCTCCAGGGTCTCCACGCACTTGTGGTTGGTCACGACAGTGGCGTTCGGGCACGCCTCCATGACCGCCGGGAGGGCGCCGGAGTGATCGGGCTCGCCGTGGTTCGCGACCACGTAGTCCACCGCGTCGAGCCCCACCACCTCATCGATGTTGCCCAAGAGCGTATCTGCGAAGGTGTGCTTGACGGTGTCGATCAGCGCCACCTGTTCGCCGCGGACGAGGTAGGCGTTGTAGGTGGATCCGCGGCCGGTGTGGTAGCCGTGGAAGTCGCGCACGTTCCAGTCGATGGCTCCGACCCAGTCGATGCCGTCGGTCAGCTCAACATGCATGATGCATTCCTCCACCTCGGTTCGGATGCTCTCGCGCCCCGGCGTGTCAGTTGGCGGGAGGACTACCAGCGGTCCGTGTATATCTCGAACTGCGCCTGCGGCTGCTGGCACGCTGCGCACTTGTTGGGCGCCTTGACGCCCTCGTGCAGGTAGCCGCAGTTGCGGCAGCGCCAGACGACCTCCGTGTCGCGCTCGAAGACCTTCCCGCCCTCGACGTTCGCCAGCAGCGCTCGGTAGCGGGCCTCGTGCCCGACCTCGGCTTTGGCGATGGAGCGGAAGGCCGCGGCGATCTGCCTGAAGCCCTCCTCGTCGGCGACGGCGGCGAAGCCGGGGTACATCTCGCTGTTCTCGTAGTGCTCGCCCTCGGCGGCGGCCTTGAGGTTCTCGGCCGTGGTGCCGATGCAGCCGGCCGGGTAGGCGGCGCTGATCTGCACCTCGCCGCCCTCCAGGAACTCAAACAGCCGCTTGGCGTGCGCCCGCTCCTGATCGGCGGTCTCCTCAAAGATCGCGGCGATCTGCTCATAGCCCTCCTCACGGGCCTTCTCGGCGAAGTAGGTGTACCGGTTGCGAGCCTGGGACTCGCCGGCGAAGGCCGTCAGGATGTTCTGCTCGGTGCGGCTCCCCTTCAGATCCATGGTCCAGTCCCTCCGCGTCAGTCTTCGGTCTCGTCCCTCTCACATTCCGGGCAGAGCCCGACGAACTCAATCCGAGGTCCCTGGATATCCCAGCCCTCCGCGGCCCGCGCGGCCTGCTCCAGAGTCGGTCGCGGCTCGATGTCCAGGTCCAGGTCCGCGACCCGCCCGCAGCGCAGGCACCGCACGTGGTAGTGGGGCTCGACGCGGGCGTCGAAGTGCGAGGCCCCGGGGCCGTAATCAAGCTCCTGCACGTACCCCAGCTCCTGCAGGTGGCGCAGATTGCGGTAGACAGTGCCCTGACTGATGCTCGGGAGACGCTGGCGCACCAGCTCGTAAAGCTCTGCGGCGGTGGGGTGCGTATCGAGCGACGCGAGCGTCTCGAGCACGACGCGACGCTGGCGGGTCATCCGCCCGCCGTGCTCGTGCACCGTGTCCCTGAGGTCATCGCGGTCGGCCATCTGCGCCCGCTCCTCTAAAAAGTAATGCAATCTGTTAGCGATTATAATGACAGAGACCGATGCCGTCAAGGATCTCGCGGATTCGGCTGCGGGGCACCTGATGAGGATTCGCCAAGGCAGTCCGCAGTTCCCCCCGGGCGAGCGCTTTTCCTAGAGAGGGGTAGGCTCCGTCTTCCGCGGGCGTGCCCGCCGATGCTGTTAGTGAGTGGGCGGCCCCGAGCGGTGATCCGGGGCCCGCAGACCTGCAGGCCTCTGATGCCTTGTGCGCGAAACACCGTGTGAGCGTGCCCGACGCAGAGGGAGATGACCATGCGCATCACTCGAGCATACGCCATCCTGTGTGTGACACTCGCCGCCTTTGTGGCTCTGCCCGCCGCGGCGGAGGACTTCTGGTTCGCCGCCGCCAGCGACACGCACATTCGCGACGAGGCCAGCACCGAGATCGTCCGCGAGGCCATCGCCATGATCAACGCCGACGAGCGCCTGGCCTTCAGCCTCTGGCTGGGCGATATCACTGATCGCTCCACGGCCGAGGAGATGGCGCTGGCGAAGAGTACGCTGGCCACGCTACAGCGGCCGTGGCACCCCTGCCGGGGCAATCACGATGTGAAGGACGGCCTCTACGAGAGGCACTTCGGGAGGCTCAACTACACCTTCGAGCACGAGGGCTGGACCTTCATCATGCTCGACAGCAATGGCGGCAGGGAGACGCTCCTCGACGAGGCCCGGATGCAGTGGCTGCGCCAGCAGATCGCCGCGATCGACTCCGAGACCCCCATCGTGTTGTGCTGCCACCACCCGCTGATGCTCGGCGGCGTGGTCCCCGTTGCCGGCACGCCCGAGATCCTGGAGCTGTTCGACGACCACAACCTCAGGGCGGTGCTGGCCGGGCACATCCATATCAACCAGCAGCACGTGGTGGATGGCGTGCTCTACACCACCGCCGTCTGCCTCGCCACCACCCGCGGCAACGTGGATCGCGACCCGCGGCGGGGCTATCGCATCTTCCACTGCCGCGATGGCGAGATCACCACACAGTTCGTCACCGTGCGAGAGATCCCGGAGCAGCAGGCTCCGGCCGCCAGATGAGGTGACAGCCGATGCGAGCCGCCCTTCCCGCCATCATCCTGTCCGCGAGCCTCACCTGCGCTCAGCAGTCGGAGCTGCCTGCCGACGGCGGTCCGGACTTCTCCGCCATGGCTCCCGACTACGAGGCGGACGTGTGCGTGCTGGGCGGGGGTCCGTCAGGCGTGGCCGCGGCGATCGCCTCCGCCCGCAACGGCGCCGACACCCTGCTGATCGAGCAGTACGGCTTCCTGGGCGGCGCCAGCACCGCCGCGGGCGTGAACGTCTTCATGACCTACCGCTACGCCGGCGGCATCTTCCGCGATGTGCTGCACCGCCTCGACCAGCTTCACGCCCGGCGCGGCTCGGCCTTCGACGTGAATCTGATGCAGGTGGCCCTGGATCAGCTCGTGGCGGAGGCCGGGGTGCGGGTGCTGCTGTACACCCGAGGGATCGCCTGCACCGTCGCGCCCGGCGATCCCTGGCAGGGCCAGCCTCGGCGCACCATCACCGGTCTCGTCATCCACAACAAGTCCGGCATCCAGCTCGTGCGCGCCGACATCTACCTTGACTGTACCGGCGACGGCGACCTGGCGGCCTGGGCCGGCGCGCCCTTCGAGATCGGCCGCCGCGAGGACGGCCTGACTCAGCCGATGACGCTGATCTTCCGCATGGGTGGCTGCACCTTCAAGGGCGGCTCGCTGATGGACTACCCGGGGATGGAGGACTACTGGGCCAGCTACGCCTGGAACCCCAACCCCGGCGAGATCACCCTGAACATGACGCGCGTGAGGGGCTACAGCGGGGTCAGCGGCGAGGACCTCACCGCCGCCACCATCGAGGGCCGGCAGCAGGTCCTGGAGGCCGTCCGGGCGCTCAAGCAGAACGTGCCGGGCTTCGAGGAGGCGTATCTGCTGGAGATGGCGCCGCAGATCGGCGTGCGGGAGACGCGGCGGGTGATGGGCGCCACCGTGCTGGAGGGTGAGCAGATCATCGACCCGCCCGGCATGTATGAGCATCGCGCCGACGTCATCGCCCGCAACTCATACCCCGTGGATATCCACGATCCGACGGGCACGAAGGCCCGGATCGTGCCCGTGAAGGACGGGTATCACATCC
>JBNGDZ010000419.1:0-4758 GCA_049975765.1 Armatimonadota bacterium | reverse complement strand
GCCCGAGCCGGTGCGGCGCCCGCGGCGCCGGCGGAGTCGGCAGGCAAGCAGCCGGCGCGCCGGCCAGACCCTGGCGCTGCTGCAGACTCCGGTGCTCCAGCGCTGCGGCCGCTGCGGCCGGCGGGAGACCGTCCTAGGCGACGCCGTCGTCTGCCGCCACTGCGGCGGCCTGATCTTCCGCGACGATGAGAACCTGCAGTAAGAGCCCGATATCTGATCCGGGGGTGCACTGCCATGCGCGTGCTCATGCCGGTGACGCTGGCCATCGCCACCGCAGTGACTGCCACGGCGGCGGGCCCGCCCTGCTACACGGGCGAGATCATGCCAAAGCCCAAGCGCGCCACCTACGAGGAGCGCTTCATCCCCGTCTATGACATCGCCGGGCAGCGTCCACTGGTCACGATCATCGCCGGCGCCGAGAGCGCCGAGCGCCTCGCGGCGGAGGACCTCATCGCCCGCATCGGCGCGCTGGCCGGCGTCGAGGAGGCCAACTTTCAGCCCCGAGCGCACGACGCGCCCATCCCTGACGGCGGCGTCATCTGCATCGGCTCTCCGGAGACCAACGCGGCCGTCGCGGAGCTGGCCTCGCGACCGGGCATGGCGCTGATCCCGGGGCCCCGCGGCGAGCAGGGCTACGTCATCCGCTGCGGGGAGGAAGACGGCCGGCAGGTCTGTCTCGCGGCGGGAGGCGGGCCGATGGGCAGCTACTTCGCCGCCATGTCCCTGCTGCAGCTTCTGACCGTACAGGACGGGCAGGTGCTGCTTCGCCGCGCGCAGGTGTACGACTGGCCGACCTTCGAGATGCGCGGCACCTGCTGCTACACGCCCGAGTCCGCCGCGTGGCTGGCGAAGTGCAAGTTCTCGACGCTGGACATGAACTACGGCTCCGTGGGGCGGGACGCCTGGCGCGATCCTGACGGCATGGGCCGGCCTGAGGGCTGGGGGGTCTACTCGGGCGCCGGACATCTTGCCGTGCACAGCAGCGCCGAGAACCCGCACTCCGGCGACCGCTGCGTGCGCGCTGAGATCTCCTCCTGGTACGAGGGCTTCGAGGACCGCCCCCACTACATCTCCGCGGCCCTCATGATCGGGCGCACCAACGGCTACGACGGACCCGAGGCGCTGGAGGCGCAGCAGGGCAGCTACCGCCTGGAGCTGTGGCTGCGCGGCGAGGTGCCTGAGATAGAGGTGGGGGTGGTCACCTGGACCACCGAGGCGGCCAGCCGGGACGACCGCGACTTCGCGGCGACGCAGCCGGAAGTGCTGCCGGTAACTGGTGAGTGGACCCGCCACCAGGTGACCTTCACGCTGCCCGAGGAGGCCGTGCGCTTCGCCCCGCGCCTCTCTATCGTGGGCCAGGCGAGCGAGGGCCTGGAGATCGGCCAGGGCTTCTGCGTCGATGACGTGGTGCTCACGCGCGAGGGCGAGGACGAGAACCTGGCGGAGAACCCCGATCTGGAGGCCACTGGCACCCCCTACACCGACAAGATCGAGGCCATGTGGGGCTGGGCGGCGCCCCGGGGCCTGTGGCCGATCCAGTTCGTCAACCCCCTGCATGTGAGCAACTGGGAGTACGACGGGAGGAATAAGATCCAGGTCTCCGATCCCGAGCAGATCGATGACCTCGCGGACACCTTCCGCATCAGCCTCGACCGCGGCGGGAAGTGGATCATGCTGGCGCTGGACGACTTCGCCTCCAGGCTCGGCGGTCCCGCCCCGCACTACATCATCACCAATGAGGCGGACCAGCAGGCCTTCGGGTCGCTCGGCGAGTGCCACGGCACGCTGGTGCAGGAGCTGTACCGGCGGCTGAAGTCCACGCACCCGCACTGCCGGATGCTGGTCTGCCCGGCCTACTACTGGATCCCGCATGGCGGGTACGAGCAGGAGGGTGAGCGGTACCTCCGCACGCTGGGTGAGATGACGCCGGAGGGTGTGCTGATCGTCTGGACCGGGCCGCGCGTGCGCTCGAGGACGATCACCGCCGAGCACGTGCGGCACTTCACCTCGCTGATCGGCCGCAAGCCCTACCTGTGGGACAACACCATCTACGCCCGCCACGCCAAGCCGACCTACGTGCTGGACCCCTTCGACTCCGACTACCCCGACCGCTTCTGGCAGATGACCGGCGGCGGCCTGCACAGCAACGGTGGCGCCACGGGCGTCTACCGCGTCGGCTCGATGATCTACGCCGACTACGCCTGGAACCCGGAGGCCTACGAGCCGCAGGACGCCCTCGATCGGGCGATCCGCACCGTCCTGGGCGAGGGCTGCGTGCAACCTGCGCGGCGGTTCCACGAGCACTACTTCGCCGTCCGCGACCCCTACTACGAGCTCTCCAGCGACATCTCCGGGATGACTCCCGAGGAGATCGCGGAGACGGTCGGCCCGCTCAGCGCCGAGCAGGTCACCGAGATCCTGGCGCACGTGGAGGCCATGGACGCGGCACTTGGGGAGCTGAAGCAGCGCTCCCAGACGAGCGAGGTGCTGGAGGCGCTGGAGGGGCTCGCGGAGCCGCTGCGGCGCTCCGCCGAGCGCCTGGGGGAGCTGGGGGAGATCGCGGCGATGGTGGAGCGGATCGACGGGGGGGTGCGCATCCCCGAGTCCGCCTTCGTGGGCGGCACCGGCCACCAGGTATACGACAACGCCTGCGAGCCGCGCCGGGCCACCTGGATCTACGGCCGGGGCACCACCGTCCACACCATGACAAGCACCTTCGAGCTTGAGGACCCGCCGGGCCGGGCCACCCTGGTCCTGGTGGGGCAGGACCACGACAAGGAGGGAGTGACCGACGTCGAGGTCACGCTCAACGGCCAGGTCCTGCACAGCGGACCGAACGAGCTCGACAAGCGCGGCTGGTATGAGTGGAAGATTCCGCTGCCATCAGGTATACTTAGGGACGGAGCCAACACACTGACCATCCGCAACCTGGAGAAGTCGGAGGCCACGGACGCCAACTGGATCATGCTCGCGGAGGCCAGATTGGTGTTCGAGTGACGAGGCCGCCGCCATCGCAGCCATCAGGAAGCACACATCGCAGCAAGGGGTGCAAGCAGTGGACAACGGAGCCAAGCTCAGACTCCTGGGCGAGGGCGCGCAGTTTGACGTGAGCGCCCCGTCCACCGTCGCGCCGCAGACCGCTCTCGCCGACCGCCCCGGCAGCATCTACGAGGCTCTCTCCGCCAACGGCAAGCGGGTGCGCATCCTCAAGGTCCTGCTCTCCAACGCCTGCCGCCACGACTGCCTCTACTGCGCCACGCGCTGCAGCCGCGACATCCCCCGCGCCAGCTTCCGCCCCGAGGAGCTGGCGAAGCTGACCGTGGAGCTGACGGGCGCCGGGCTGATCGAGGGGCTCTTCCTGTCCTCGGGGATCCTCGGCGACGCCGACTCCACCATGGCCCGGATGATCGAGACGGTCGAGATCCTCCGCCACACACATGGCTACCGCAACTATGTGCATCTCAAGCTGCTGCCCGGCTGCTCGGAGGCCGCCGTCGGCACCGCCGCCCGGCTCGCCGACCGCCTCTCCGTCAACATGGAGGCCCCCGGCCCCGAGCGGCTCTCGGCCATCTGCCCCGGCAAGAGCTTCGAGCGCGACCTCGTTCGGACGCTGCGGTGGGCACAACAGCTTCGCCAGCCCGGCCAGGTCCGCGCCGGGCTCACAACCCAGTTCGTGGTCGGCGCCGCGGGCGAGAGCGACCGCGAGCTGCTCCAGACCACCTCCCGGCTGCAGGCCGAGATCGGGCTGGCGCGCACCTACTACAGCCGCTTCCAGCCCGTCAGCGACACGCCGCTGGGGGGCCGCGAGGCCGTCCCTGCCGTCCGCGAGCACCGGCTCTACCAGGCCGAGTTCCTCCTGCGCAGCTACGGCTTCTCGTTCGGTGAGCTGGTCTTCGACGAGCAGGGGGGCCTGCCACAGGACCGCGACCCCAAGCTGGCCGCGGCGCTGAGCAACGAGGAGCTCTTCCCGATCGAGGTGAACACCGCGGAGCGCTGGGAGCTGCTGCGCGTGCCGGGCATTGGCCTCACCAGCGCCGAGCGCATCCTGCAGGTGCGCGGCGAGCACACCCTCTCCTCACTGCGGCACCTGGAGATCCTCGGGGTGCGGACCGACCGCGCCCGCAATTTCGTCACCGTTGGCGGCCGCTACTATCCCCGCCAGGAGCCCGCCCAGCAGCTCTCCATGGCCCTTTAGCCGCCAGCGACGCTACTGCCCGGCCGCGGCCTCGCTCTCGTCCTCCAGCCACAGTTGCGGCTGGATGTTAGCAAGGCGCTGGCGCGCGACCTGCACGTAGCGCTCCACCATCTCGATGCCGATGCAGCGCCGCCCCAGCTTCCTACACACCGCCGCCGTGGTCCCCACGCCCACGAAGGGGTCCAGCACCAGATCCCCCGGGTTCGTGGAGGCCTCTACAACCATGCGCAGGAGAGCCTCGGGCTTCTGCGTGGAGTGCACCTTCTGGCCGTTGGCGTCGCGAATGCGCTCCTGGCCGGTGCACAGCGGCGCCTGCAGGAACCAGTCCGAGCGCATCTGCTTGCCGTCGTTGTAGCGCTTCATGTGCTCGTAGTTGAAGGTGTAGTCCTTGCGCTCCTGGTCGCGGACGGCCCAGATGAGCGTCTCGGTGGCGTTGGTGAAGCGCACGCCGCGGAAGTTGGGCATCGGGTTGGACTTGACCCAGACCACGTCGTTGAGAATCCAGAAGCCCAGGTCCATCAGCACCGTGCCGACGCGGTAGATGTTGTGATACGTCCCGATGA
>JBNGDZ010000418.1:4342-4759 GCA_049975765.1 Armatimonadota bacterium | reverse complement strand
CCTTCTCGTCCGTGCCAATGACTCTGGCCGCGCCAGAGAGTGACGCACGCGATCGCTCCGTGTCGGAGCGGTCGCGAGAGCCGACGGAGGTCTGTCCATGAATATCCTGCTGATCGCCATCGACACACTCAGCGCCCGCCACATGAGCTGCTACGGGTATCACAAGCCGACGACGCCCAGCCTGGATGAGTTCGCGGGCCAGGGCGCGCTGTGCCGCCAGCTCTACTGCCCGTGCGTCCCGACGCAGCCGAACTACACCACCACCTTCACCGGCCAGTACTCCATCACCACGGGGATCGTCGCCCATGGCGGCCACAACGAGCTGTCCTCCAGCGCCCCGTACCTGACCGAGATTCTGCAGCGTAACGGCTACGTCACGGTGGGCTTCGACAATCTGCCGATCATGAAGGGCTGGTT
>JBNGDZ010000418.1:0-4332 GCA_049975765.1 Armatimonadota bacterium | reverse complement strand
GTTCTCGCGCGGCTGGACGCACCAGTTCAACCCCGCGCTGAGCCAGACGTACATCCAGTGGTCGGACTGGCGCGACTACAACCAGCTCGCGATCCCGTGGCTGCAGGAGCAGGGCTCGGAGCAGCCGTTCTTCGCCTTCGTGCACTACTGGGACCCCCACACGCCCTACCTGCCGCCTGAGGAGCTGTGGTACGACTTCTACGAGGGCGAGGACCCCTCCGATCCCGATAACACCTCGCTGCAGCCGCTGCTCGAGGGCTACTGGGGGTCGCGCTGGAAGGAGAGATGGTTCAGCCGCCTGCCGGAGGGGCTGACCGATGCGCTGTTCATCGAGGGCCTCTACGACGCCGAGATCCGCCATGTGGACGATGGCTTCGCCCAGCTCATGAACGCGCTGGAGGACGCCGGGCTGGCCGAGGACACCATGGTCATCGTCTTCTCCGACCACGGGGAGCTGATGTTCCGCCACGGTATCTTCTTCGATCACCACGGCCTTTACGACCCCAACATCCATGTGCCGCTGATCGTCCGCTGGCCGGAACGCATCCAGCCGGGCACCCAGGTGGATCAGCTCCTGCTGCACACAGACCTGGCACCCACCGTGCTGCAGGCCGCCGGCGCGAATGTGCCCGAGGCCATGGAGGGCGACAGCTTCCTCGACCTGCTGACTGAGCGCTCGGATCGCGTCCTGCATGACTACCTTATCACGCAGGAGTGCACCTGGCAGATGAAGTGGGCCATCCGCACCGACCGGTGGAAGTACATCAAGGCCCGCGAGCGCGATATCTACGAGAACCCATTGGCGGAGCTCTACGACCTGCAGGCAGATCCCGGCGAGTTCAGCAACGTGGCGGCGATACGCCCGGACATCGCCTCAGAGCTCGACGCACGTCTGGAGGCCTGGGTTGCGTGGATGATGGAGCGCAATGGTCTGGATGAGGACCCGCTGACCGCGCACGGCCTTACCCTCGGGAAGGACTGGATCGAGTGGGGCGAGCGGCACGGCTACTGGTGAGTGGCGCGAGGGCTGAGAGGAATGAGCAGAATGACACGGGTCGCGGCAGCTATGGTGGCACTTGTGGCGGTAACCTCGCTGGCCTGCCGGGCGGAGGTCATCGGCCCGAACCTGGTGCAGAATCCGGGCTTCGAGGAGCTCGACGACAGCGGCTGGCCGGTCGGCTGGAGGAGGATGCCGACCATCTACTCCGTCTCCGAGGAGGTGGCACGCGGCGGCGAGCGGTCGCTCGCGTGGGAGAACGACGATCCCGAGGCCTACCCGCTGTGCAGCACCGAACTGGACCTTGCGCGCGGCCACCGCTACGAGTACGAGGTCTGGGTTCGGACTGAGAACCTGCGGGGCAGGCCTCGGGGCGCGACGGTGGCGGTGGAATGGTGGGCTGAGGACGGCGGCTACATCGGTGGCTCCTACGCGGCGGGGGTGAAGGGCACCAGCGACTGGACCCTGATTAGTGCGGTGACCGAGCGCATACCCGAGCACGCCGCCAGGATCACCCTGATCTGCTACGTGCGGGAGGGGAACATCGGCAGGGCCTGGTTCGATGACTGCTCGGTGAAGCTGTATCGCGGCCCGCTGGTGCACTCGATCGCCACCGATCTCTACCGCGGCCTGGCGACCGGCGCCGAGGTGCAGGTGCGGTCCGGCCTCAACCTCGTGGACTACCTCTACGGGCCACAGGACATCGTGGCGCGCCTTGACGTGGTTGCCCCCGACGGCACCACCGTGCAGACGCTGGGACCCCGGCTGGCGAGCCCCACCGAGCTGCGCTTCTGCGTGCCGTCGGCCACTCTGCCGGCGGGGCGGTACGAGCTGGTCGTGGAGGCGAGCACGCGTGACGGGGAGCTTTCCAACAGCGTCAGCACGGAGATGACGCGGGTGGACGAGATGCCCCACTACCGGGCCTGGATCGACGAGCATCAGCGGCTCATTCTCGACGGAGAGCCGTACTTCCCGCTCGGCACCTACTGGCAGCGCATCGGCGATAACGAGACGAGTCTCGTTGAGGAGCATCTGGACATCTACGAGGGTTCGCCCTTCAACTGCATCATGCCCTACGACTCGTGGGACATCGACGAGGCGCAGCTTGACATGTGCCACCGCCGGGACATCGATGTCATCTTTGCGGTGAAGAACTTCTATGCCGGGACGCACGGGATCCAGACTCGCGAGGAGGCGCGGGAGATCATCGAGGAGTACGTGACGCGCTTCCGCGACCACCCGGCGATCATGGCCTGGTACATCAATGATGAGCTCCCCGCATGGTACTACGACCAGCTTCGGGAGCACCAGCTCTGGCTGGAGGAGTTGGATCCGAGCCGCCCCACCTGGTCGGTCACCAACAAGCTCGCGCACATGAGCGAGTATCTGGGGACATTCGACGTGATCGGCACTGACCCGTATCCCATCCCTGAGCAGAGGCCCAGCAAGCCCTTGATGTGGACGCGCGCGACCGTGGAGGGGACGCTGGGCCTCAAGCCCGTCTGGCAGGTGCCGCAGATCTTCAACAAGGCCGCCTATCACCCCGATGAGGCCGAGAAGTACCGCGCTCCAACGCTGGAGGAGATGCGCTCGATGGCCTGGCAGTGCATCGCCGAGGGCGCCAACGGGCTGGTCTTCTACTCGTTCTTCGACCTGTGGAAGGTGGACCGGCAGGGCGGCGACCGGTTCTGGCGGCGGTGGCGAGATGTCACGCGGATGGCTGCCGAGATCAAGCGCTTCGAGCCCGTGCTGCTGGCTGTGGATCCAGCGATGGAGCCCGCGCGCGTCAGCGCACCGACCGAGTTCGGGTGGCGGGTCTACGGGAAGGACGGTCGCACCTATCTGGTCGCGGTCAACGCTGACGACCGGCCGGTCGAGGCCACCTTCATGTTCAGACGTCCCATCGCCCGCGCTGAGGTGCTCTTCCGCCACCCTCGCGTGCGCGTCAGCGGCGCAGAGGTGCATCTTGGCCTGGACGCGCTGGAGCCGACCGTCATCGCCCTGACGCCCGGCGGCGGAGCGGAGGCCTGGGGAAGCTGGAAGCGGAGCTGGCGGCGGTAGTCGGCCCCCCGATGGTCACGCCCAGACGCTCGGGAGCAGCCCCCAAACACGGGCGAGTTCGAGCGCCCCGTTTGACTGCGGATGCTCGTCACTTGACTGCACTCAGTCGTCGGTCGTCCGGATCACCTGTGCCAAGAACGCTCTCTTTGGCGCCCTCTCTATTCCGGGGCGTCGGCTGACGACCGGATCCAGTGCGGCACCGCGTCCTCGGCGAAGGGCCCCGCCCGCAGGGCCTCGATCTGCTCGTCGCTGAGCATTGACCAGATATACAGCGCGACCCCGTTGCCCGGCCACTTGCGCCGGCAGAAGTCGATGTGCTTGGCCACCAACTCGCCCTCGCGGGGCACCACCTGGCCCTCGTCGTTGCGCTCGTAGTTGCCGCACAGCTCCACGATGGCCGCCGGAGGATCGCAGGCCGCCCGTGTGGCATCCACGCGCAGCCACGAGAGCGTGCGGCCGTAGTCCATGTTGTAGACCACGTCCACCCAGCCTGCCTCCACCCATGGCAGCTCGTTGCGGCCGTTGGCGTCCGGGGGCTCGCCCGGCGGACGAGGATGCCCGTCCACGCTCACGATCAGCCCGGGCCTGATCTCCCGCCCGCCCTCGGCCACGCGCCGCACAATGTCGGAGATGGCCTGGTCCTGCCAGGCCACGATGTTGGGGTTCGGCCAGCCCTCCTCGGTCCTACGTCGGGCGTCCTCAGTGAGCTCGGAGCCAAACCGCTCGCGATACTGCGCCTGACACAGCGGCCCGGTGCACAGCCCGCCGGTGCGAATGAAGTCGAGGTTCACGCCATCCACGTCATAGCGCTCGATCACGTCCAGCATCAGCCCCACGATAAAGTCCCGGAACTCGGGGCGGTGTGCGTCGAAGAACCCGTTCGGCGTCCCCTCCTCCACGAACTGGGGAAGAAGGTCGCCCTCGCGCTTGACCACGCAGAACCAGGGGTGGACCTCGATACCCTCCCCGTGGCACCGCTCGATGAGCAGCCTCAGCGGATCGACCTGCATCGCCTCCAGGCGCTCTGTCATGCGCGGATCGCTCGGGTAGCTCTCGAAGGCCCAGCGCGTCCCCCGGCCGTGCCAGATGCAGGGGATGTAGACGTTGAATCCCGCGCGCTTGATTCTGGCGACGATCTCCGGGATCTGCTCGGGGTCGCTCCAGCCAATGCCCTCGTCCAAGATCGCGCGGCTCTCCAGCAGCCGCCCCTCCTCGTCGCCTAGCCTTTACCCACATCTGGTGATGTGAGGAGGAAGCCGGCGACCATGTACTGA
>JBNGDZ010000417.1:0-4760 GCA_049975765.1 Armatimonadota bacterium | reverse complement strand
GCCCCGGTCAACTCGATACCCTCAGCAAGGTAGGAATCAGGGCCTACCGGGGGCTCGACCCCAATTGGTACTGCGGGCTCCGCGGCGGGCTTAGCCGCGTGGGACACCTACTGGACTGCCTTCTCACGCTGGCACCGCCAGTAAGCAACGTGCTTCAATCCCGCGGGGGCCTCCTGGATGTAACAGGCTCGTACCTGCTGTGGGGCAGCGGCGGCTTCCGGCGTTGGATACCTCAGAGTTGCCGGGCGCGCCAGATCGACAAGGGCATCTCCAGATGCATCCATGAGTGCGCACTGTTCCACCTGTGGATGCATCCCATAGACATAGCCTACAAGACACGGTCGGTTCTCGACACTCTCCGTCGGAGCCTTGAGAGAGTCGCACGCCACAGAGAAGCCGGCGAGCTGTCGGTAATGACGATGGCGGAGGTGGCCCGCCAGTATCTGTCCGGCAGGGAGTAACGCGCCCGATCCTCTGATCAGCTACCGTGCGTCATGTGTGGTCAGTTCATGGAGCTACCCCCTCGATTGCGATGTCCGGGAAGGCCTGGGACTGCGTCGTCTGCCGGTTCGTCCAGTAGCTATGGAACTCGCTTTGGGCGGACCACCACGGGCCCAGGTGCGTGCACTCGCCGGACTTGATGTGGATCAGCTCGTGCAGGAAGATAGTCGCCTGATCCACGACGTCCGGGTAGCGCTCGAACATCGGCTCGTTGATCCAGATCTCCCTCGCGTCGATCCACGCGAAGGCGTTGAAGCCGGCCTCCAGCGTCGGCGGCGAGACGAGCTTCACCTGCCCGTCTGCGAGCAGCTCGCGACCCAGCTCCGCATACTCCGGGAAGCCTGCCTCCTCGATCATCGAGACCCACTCAGTTGGCTCGCTGTAGTTGGCAAGGTGGGCTTCTGGCGAGGACGGAGCGGCGAGGTTGGGGGATGCTACCGTCGAGGTCCCCGCCGATCCGCCTCCGCATCCCGCCAGCATTGTCAGAGCGAGTGCGGCGCCCAGCAACACAATGCAGCAAGAGCAGCAGTGTCTGCTCAGTGACCCCATGATCAGTTGTCTCCCGCGTATCGGTGTGCGTCCTCACCGAAGGCATCGGGAGACAGGCGGGGCGGGTGGAGCGTGTCGCGTAACAGCCTCGACACGCGCGGGGAAATGCTTCGTGGGGGAACGTCGGAGGGAAGAGCGCCTTGCCGGCGGCGGCCTGAGCAACCGCACTAACACCAACAAATGCATCACGTGGAACGTTCTGCGGTCGACCAGGTTGGTAGACTCGATCGAGAGCAGAGTGCCTGACAACTACCGAAGAGGTCTGCATGATGAGCAATACTGGGCTGAGAAAGCCGCTGCGCGCTGCCGCATCTCTCGCTGCACTGTGCGCTCTGACGGCAGTGGCGCAGCCGGAGGGCGATGTCCGTGTGACGGAAAGCTTGCCAGACCCGCTGACGGTAGATGGCGCGAATCCGCTCATATACATCAATGATCAGAGCACCGACAATTTCAGCGGCGAGCTTGCACTGGCCATGGCCGGGCGCGGCAGGATTGATCTGCGCGAGTTTCTGGTGGGCTATCCTCGCGAGCCATGGATGAACGAGGATGATTACGAGCAACACAGGAGTGAGTACATCACGCATCACATGGAGGTGAGAGCGAAGGCCGAGAAGGCCGGATTCGAGAACCTTCCTCCCGCGCAACTCGGGGTGTTTGAGCACCTCATGAAGCCCGCATCCGGTAGGGTCGAGGACACCGAGCCCATCGGCTCTCCCGGTACCGACCTGATAGTTGAAGAGGCGAGAAAGGCGTCACGCGAAAGACCCTTGGTCATCGTGGCGGGCGGTGATCTCTGCACCATCGCAGATGCATACGTCACGGAACCCGCGATCGCCAGTTCAGTCGTCGTCTACTGGCACGAGCAGGTCAACGACATCAATGAGCAGGCTGGGTATAATGTCCAGAACTCGGGCTGGGCTGCGTATATTGTGCTGAGTCGGTTGGCGACCGTGCTGGATAGCGACCAGGGGTCGCCGAAGATCACGGAACAGCGTGTTCGGGAGGAGATTCCGGAGCCTCTTTGTACTTACATGCTGACGAAGGAGCACTGGAAGTACGGCAATCCGCTACGCAAGGGTGTGAAGCATGAGGGGGATCCCAAGGCACTTCTTCTCGCGGCGTTCCCCGATACGCGTGGCGAGCCGCGCTTCCTGCGCGTCGTCGGACTGCAGGCTGCCCGGTGGTTCGGTGGAGCGGAGGTGCTGCCCGTTCTCAGCTACAGCACCTCCCCCTCACATGTTGTGGAGATCACCGAGATACACGATGCTACCGAGGCATGGTGGGAAGCGTGGCAGTAGCGGCAGCGTTGTCCATCTGTGGACTCGGTCTCAAACAAGCATTCCGTCCAACGCATTCCCCGAGATGCGTCACGAGCGCAGGGGCGCGTTCAGTTCAGCAGTCAGGGGAATGCGGTCGGAACCAGCCGGGAAGAGACTCCGGAGACGGGGAAGCCCAAGGCTTGCCATCAGAGGAGTCGCCCCGGCCCTGTGAGGGGTGACCCACGAGCCGTGGCAAGATGAGAGGGCGCCGGCAGGCGCCGGTCTGATGTGCGGCGCGCAGGGGCGTCAGTCGATGTATCCCATCTTCTTCGCGTGCCTCACAGCGTCTTCGTTGCTCGTGCACCCGAGCCGGTCTCGGCAGTTCTTGAGGTGTACGTAAGGGGTGCTCGGGCCTGTGCCAAGCTGCTCCGCGATCTTAAGACCGGTGAGGCCCTCGGCATAGAGGGATAGCACCTGCTTCTGCGCGTCCGTGAGCGGCGGCTTGTTCGGGTCTGTGCGCTTGCGCCGGCGACGGCCCTGGACCAGCAGGTCAGCGTTCGCCTCGATCTCGTCGCGCACCATCTCGTAGGCCTCTTCCCGGCTGTCGGCGCCCACCCGGCTCTTGGCGGTGCTCAGATACTGGGAGACGACCTGTCCTGACAGGCCCATCTTGCGGCCGATTGCCTTCCGGTCGAGACCTTGGGCCCAGAGCATGTAGGCTTCCATCTGCCGCGGCGTCATCTTGAGATCGCCGCCGGTGAGCCTCGGAATGATGCGCTCAAACTCGCCGAACGCCCGAACCGTGAAGACCAGACGGATGCTGCCATCGCTCTGGTAGAACATCCGGGCCTCCTTGACGAGTAGCTGGACCATTTCACGCTGCTGGTCGAGAGTGAGCCCATCGAAGGTAGCATCGAAATCTCTGAGGGTTTCCAGCGCCTGCTGGAGCTCGGCCGCCCGCTGCTCGCTGGACTTCAGCTCCGAGGTCGAGGCCTCGAGCCGCTCCTCCAGCTCTGCCTTCTCGGCCAGAAGGTGCTCACGATGGAGCTCGAACTCCTCCAGCGTGATCCTCTCCTCGTAGCGCTCGCGCGACCAGAAGCGGTATTCATCGACGCGCTTCTCGAGCTCCTTCGCCAGCCGGGCCACATCCTCCCGCAGCCGACGCTCCTCGTCGTCAACCATACGGCGCAGCAAGCCTGCGGCACGCTCCTGCACCTTTGGGTCTTGCGCGCACTGCCGCAGCTGGGAGATGATCGCCGCCTCGATGACATCCGCAGGGCGCCGGACCCGGGGACAATCGACGTCGCTGCCTGCGTCGCCGCCGGTGGGACACCGGTACTCCCGATGATTGCCACGGCTGGTGCAGCTGACGCGTGCGCCGCAGTGCCCGCAATGGAGAATCCCGGCGAGGAGGTACTGCGGCATACTCACCAGCTTCCGAGGCACCCTGGCGTTGGACTCCAGCCGGGCACGCATCTGATGAAAGACGTCGGGGTCGTAGAAGCGATGCGGGTAATGCTGGCCCTCGCTAAGCTCTCCGTCCAACTCCACCAAACCAGCATACGCGGGATTTCCGAGTATATACCTCACCGTGGCCCTGCTCCACCGCTTGGCGCGGCGAGGAGTGGGGATGCCCCGGTCGTTCAACTGCTGGGTGATGGTCTGAATGCTATTGCCCGCGAGGTACTCATCCGCCATCCATTTCACAATTTCGCTCTGCTCCTCATCGGGCATGACGCCCCGGCGCCTCTGCCCGGCCATCTCCTCGTCGGTCTGCCGTCGCCACCCGTATGGGATCTTATGCAGGTAGCCTTCTCGCCTGCGCTGATGCGAGGCGTCACTGACCCGCTCCCCCAGCCGGGCTATCTCGAACGCCGCACCGGCGGCCATGATGTTGATGTGGAACCTGCCGCTGGCCGTCTTGAAGTTGATGTCCTCTCTGATGGAGATGAGCTCCTCGAGACCATAGGGAACGAAGTGCTCGTCAAGGAACTCCGTGAAGCCAGCCTTGCGGTACAGGCGGTCCAGCTCCCAGATGCAGAGGACCTGATGCTTGCCCTCCTTGAAGGCCTCAACCAGACGCGTGAGGCCCGGGCGGAACTTCTTTCTCGGATTGTCGGGGTCGTAAAGGCCATACTTGTGACTGAGGCCCTCATCGGCGTAGACCGTGGCCACGTAAAGGTCTGGGCCAAACTGGCGATCGAGTCTGTCACGGCAGAGGGTCTCCTGCGTGGTCAGGCTATAGCCTTCCTTCACTTGCTCCTCATCCGAAACCCGCAGGTAGATTGCCGCGCTAACGGGCTTGCTGGGCTGATTGGCTTTCGCCATGCTGGGTCACCTCGATTCCTCCGAAAGCGGAGTTGACCTTTATTATCTATGCTTTGCTCTTTCTTGTCAATGAGGTTGCTCTTCTTACTGGTTACCCCATCAACAAGAACATCCAACGGAGGG
>JBNGDZ010000416.1:0-4763 GCA_049975765.1 Armatimonadota bacterium | reverse complement strand
CCACCCGGAGGATCCAGCTCGACGAGGGCCGCCAGTGCCTGGTCACCGATACGGTCGGCTTCATCCAGGACCTGCCCCATCAGGTGGTCGCGGCGTTCAGGGCCACATTGGAGGAGGCCACCGAGGCCGACCTGCTGCTGCACCTGGTTGACGCGTCAGTGCCCGCGGCCTACGAGCAGTACGAGGCCGCCACGCGGGTGCTGCAGGAGCTTGGCGCCGCCGAGATCCCCACGATCGCGGTCGTCAACAAGATCGACGCGGTCAGCTCCGAGCGCAGGCTTCGGCTCCTGGAGAGCCGCATCCCCAACACCATCCGCGTCTCCGCGCTGGAGGGCGACGGCCTCGACGAGCTGCGCCGCCGGATGTCCGATCTGCTGTTCGCGCACCTCATCGAGGTCACCCTGCATATCCCCTATGACCGCATGGCCCTGATGGAGATGCTCAACGAGCGGGGCCACGTCTCGGAGACCAAGTACGAGCCGGAGTACGTCGTGACCCGCGTGGAGCTTGACGAGCCGACGCTGGCGCAGGTGCGTGACCTGGTGGTGAACGCGTAGGGCGCTGGTTACTCCTCGACGTTCGCAGCCGCGGCGCCCGTCAGCGACCACTGCTCGTACTGGCGTTGGATGAAGCGCGTGAGGATCTCCAGGGCCGGGGCGTCATCGCCGGGCTGTCGCTCCACCGGCCGGAGGTCCTTGCCCGCGATCAGACGCCTGGCGAGGTCCTCCCACTGGCGCTCCTCCGCGGTCAGGTCAGGGTCTGTGACGGACGGGAGCACCGGCACGCAGTCCCACGTGCCCGGGCCGAAGTCCAGCGACCAGTTCAGGATCCACTCGTACGACGCGATGTAGCTGCTCCGATCCGGCCCCGTGGCATCGGCCGGCACCGCGACCACCACCAGATCGGGCCTGAGCGTCCGGATGTTGGCCTTGGCCCACTGCTCCATGGCACTGACGGACTCCTCGACCGGCCAGGTGGTGACCTCCAGCGTGGTGGCTCGGCCGGGAAGCGTGTCCAGGGCCTGCTTGAGCAGCTCATCGTAGGGCGGCATGGCGACCGCACGCAGCGGGAGGGTGTGCAGCTTCCTTGTCAGGCTCTGGCGCATCTGCAGCGCGGGCGGCGGCACGTCCGCAACGGAGACCTCCCGGCCGCTGATGGCCTCCGCGATGACCTCCGCGATGAGCTTGTGGCCGTTCATGTTCGGGTGCACCGCGTCGCTCATCATGAGCTCATGCGTCTCGGGGGCCTCCTCATGCAGCCGCCTGAACGCGTGGTGGCAGTCCGCGACCACGCATCCGCTCGCGCGCGCGACCTGGCTGACGGCCTCGGCGTATGCCTCCTGTAGGCTCATGGGCCGCGATCCGAGCCCGGTCGTGAAGGTGGGCGTGCACAGCAGCACCTCGGCGCCGCCGGCCTCGCAGCGATCGACCAGCTCCTGCAGATTCTCCCGGTATGCCTCCGCGGGGCTGCTATTCATGTCATTGATGCCGAACATCACCGTCACCAGGTGGGGATGCCGGCTCAGCACATCGCGCTCGATGCGAGCCAGGCCGTTGGCGGTGGTGTTCCCGCTGATGCCGGCGTTGATCATCTCAAGCTGTGCGTCCGGGTAGAGCCGGCGCAAAGCGAAGCCCAGCATGTCGCAGTACGCGCGCATCGAGCCGGTGTGATAGTAGGCGCCCGTGATGCTGTCGCCGAAGCAGACGACCCTGACCGGCTCGTCGCCGGCGGCGAGCAGCGCGGCGGTGCGTGTGGGCGCAGCGGCCGGGCCATCCTCCGCGGCCCCGGGTGCGGCGAGGATCGCTGTCGCGACAACAAGCAGCAGGGCTGGCGCCATGCTCATGCGGGCTCCTCCGTTCGTGTTCTGCCAGACGCGGCCTCCAGCACCGCGGCCAGCCTGTCGCCCTCATCCGCCCACGGGTGCTGCGGCGGCAGCGCCACATCGCAGTTCTCGCGATGGCAGCCGTACTGCCACAGCCAGCCGCTTGCGGGGGCCGTGATCTCGACCGTCGCCAGGTCGCTCTCGCGGATGATGTGTCCCAGGATCTGCCCCTCCTCCACGTGGTCGGATGTCTCCAGCCCCGCCTCCACGAACAGCCCGGCGCAGGGCGCGCTGAGCTCATGGAGACGCTCCTCGTGGTCCTGCGTCTCCGGACCCATCTCCAGGTAGGGGCCGTCGAGGGGCGCGGGCTCGCCCGCCATCATGCCGAACAGCCGGGCGAGGTTGGTGGCGGCCCGGAGGCCGACGGCGACCTCCTTCTCGCGAATGACCCACTGCGGCGCCAGCTCAATCGTCAGCGCGCCGCGCCCGCTGTCGTTGAAGAGCGCGCCGATCGACTTGCCGCCGCCCTCACCGGTGGGCGGCTTGCGCCACTGGATGAAGCGCACCGCCGACGCCTCGGCCATCTCCTGCGAGGGGCCGCCGTCGCGACGCGCCAGCGCGGCGGTGGCGGTGAAGCGCGACCAGGAGTGCAGGTCCAGGCAGCGCGAGCAGTGGCGAACCACCGCCTCGTGCAGCGAGTGCGCCACGCGCTCGGTGTCGTTGCCGTCGGGGTCGCCGGGCCAGGTGCGATTCATGTTGTGGCCCTGGTCGTCGCCGTAGGGCTGCTCGGGGCCGAGGCTGATGTGCGAGCGCCGGTGGCGGATGGCGGGAAGGTTAGCGAATGGTACCAGGAAGACCTCGCCGCGGCGGAGCTGCCGCTCGCACACCTCCCGGAAGCGCCGGATCACCTCGCAGCCCTGCACCTCGTTGCCGTGCTGGGCGGCGATCACGAGCAGCGACTCGCCACCGCTTCCTGGATCGATGTGCCACCAGGGCGTGCGCACCTCACTGCCGTCCGTGAGCGTGGCTGTCGCGTGGTGGAGCGTGGCTTCAAGCGCCATGCGGGGCCTCCTCAGGTGCCGATGATGCTGGCGAGCGGGTCGCCGGGATCCGACCAGGGATGCTGGTCGGGAAGGCGGACGTCGGGGTCCGGCCGGTGACTGCCGAAGCGCCACAGCCAGCCATCGACCGGCGCGACTACATCGAGCGCGGCGAGATCGTCGGCGCGGATGATGTGCCCCAGCCGCTGGCCGGCCTCGATCCGCTGCTCGAGCTGCAGGTCCTCGGCCACGAAGAGCCCTTCGCAGGGCGCCTCCACCACCGCCTCGCGCTCCTCGGTCACCTCAATGCCGGTGTCGGGCGGCAGCTCGGGCTCGCCGGGCAGCATTCCCAGCATCCGCGCGACGTTGCTGACGGCCTGCAGCCCGGTGCGCACCTCGCGCTCGTAGACGCAGTACTGGCCGCTGAGCTCCATCGCCATGCCGGCGCCGCTGCGGCGGATGACGGTGGCCCGAAGCTGCGGCTGATCGGGCGAGGGGGGCTCGCTCCAGCGGACGAAGCGCGTGCCGGCGGCCTCGCCCATGCGGCGGCTCTCGCCGCCGTCATCGGTCGCCAGCGTGGCGGTCGCCCAGAACTTGCACCAGCAGTGCAGGTCGATGACGTGTGTGCAGCGCTGCACCAGGGCCTGATCGAGAGCGTGCGCCAGGCGCCGGACATCCCCGCCCCGCGGGTCGCCCGGCCACTGCCCGTTGATGTTGTGCGTCCTGTGAAGCTCGGTGTGCTTCTCCTCCGGACCGATCTTGATGCTGTTGCGGCGGTGCCGGACGGCGAGCAGATTCATGAAGGGAACCAGAAGCATGCTGCCGGCCACGAGGTTATCGGCGCAGATCCCGGCGAAACGCCGGATGACCTCCGAGCCCTGGACCTCGTTGCCGTGCTGCGCCGCGCCTACCAGCAGCGCCGGCCCATTGCGACCGGACTCAATATGCCAGAAGGGCGTCCGCAGGCGGCGCCCGTCGTGCAGCTCCGTCTCGACGTGGTCCAGCGCAACGGCAGCGCTCATGGCTGCACCTCCAGCCCGCAGATGCGTCAGCTTCCGGGAGCGGTTCCTGCGGCCCGAGGCGGCCTCAGATGAACTCAACCGGCGGCTCCCGCTTGGCGACCGACCTCAAGTACTCGACGTCCGGATAGCCGACCACCAGTGCAGCGTCGGTGTGATGATGCTCCGGGACCCGGAGGTACTCCTTGAGCCGCTCGTCGCGCTCCGCCACCTCCGTGACGAAGCCTATGAGGCATGTGCCCAGGCCCATGGCGGTGGCCAGCAGCATCATGTTCCCCACCGCATAGTGGGAGCTCTCGGCGGCGGTGGGATCACCCTCGGGCGAGTGGACCACGATGAGCGTGGGGGCGCCCCACAGGATGTGATCCTCACCCTCGTCATAGGCCTCCACGATGCGCCGCACCAGCGGCTCCGCCTCCTCCAACATCTCCATGGTCTCCGAGCCGATCATGAGGCGGAGCATCAGTCGGTTGATGCGGCTCTCCAGCATCTTGACGACATTGGAGTAGATGGCGATTATCCGGCGGCGGATACGCCGGAGCCGATCCGGGTCACGAATAATGGTGAAATGCCACTCCTGCTCGTTGAGTGCGCTGGGGGCCAGTGTGCCCGCCTCGATGAGCTGCATGATGACGTCCTCGGGCACCTCCTCGTCGGTGTACTGGCGGACGCTCCGCCGCCGCCGGAGCAGGTCCCACAGACGCTCAACGTCCATCGCCTCCTGCGGGGGGAGCAGCTCGACGAAGCCTTCCGGCGGCATGTCCGGATGGCTGATGGCCCCGGTGGGGCAGACGGCAACACAATGCCCGCAGACGAAGCAGGGGCAAAAGCCGGTCGGCTCCGGGCCCTCCTCCCCCATCTCCAGAAGGTCCGAGGCACATA
>JBNGDZ010000415.1:0-4789 GCA_049975765.1 Armatimonadota bacterium | reverse complement strand
CTACTGATCGCAAGCCGCGCATGATCACTCCGCGCGCCCCCCACCGTGGGGGCGCGCTTCGCGTACTGCACCCCGGCGTCCGCGGACAGGCCACGGAAGGTGCATCCACCACCGCGACGAAGAACCCGGACGCGACCATGCCTCTCCCCACTTGGTGACCGACTATGGTGATCGACTGCCACGTCCACATCCAGGGCAATCGGGGCACCGCCGAGGACCGCATGGGCTACCTGCTGGAGTACGCCGACCGCATGGGGATCGACAGGCTCTGCCTGAGCCTCGGCACCTCCCGCGACCGCACGCCCGACACCCGGATCGTCCACGAGTCCAACGCCATGGTCCGCGACGCGGTGCAGCTTTACCCCGATCGCTACATCGGCTTCTGCTATCTCAACCCCTGCTACCTGTACGACTCACTCGACGAGATCGACCACTGGATAGCCGACGGCCCCTTCCGCGGCATCAAGCTCTGGGTGGCGATGCACTGCGACCAGCCGAACCTGGACCCGATCTGCGAGCGCGCAGGGGAGCTCGGTGTGCCCATCCTCCAGCACACCTGGCTCAAGATCACCGGCAACCTCCCGCATGAATCCACCCCCTGGCACCTCGCGCAACTCGCGCGCAGGCACCCGGAGGTCACCTTCATCCTCGGCCACAGCGGGGGGAACTGGGAGATGGGCTACCGCATCGTGCAGGAGTTGCCCAACGTCGTCGCCGAGGTCTCCGGCGGCGACCCGGAGCTGGGCCAGACCGAGATGGGCGTGCGCATGCTCGGCGCGGACCGCATCGTCTACGGCTCCGACGCCCCCGGCCGTAGCTTCGCCTCCCAGATGTCCAAGGTCAGAGGCGCCGACATCTCCGACGCCGATCGCGCCAGTATCATGGGCGGCAACATGCAGAGGATCCTGGGCCTGTGATCATCGACTGCCACATACATCCCACCGCCGCCGTGGGCGGCTCGCCGGCCGACTGCGCGAAGGAGCTGCTGCCCTTCGCCGACCGCATGGGCATCGAGATGATGGGCGTCAGCCTCGGCCCGAGGTTCTTCCCGCAACCCACCGAGGCGCAGATCGAGGCCGACAACGACTTCAACGCCCGGCTCATCAAGCTGCATCCGGACAGGTTCTTCAGCTACGCCAACCTCAACCCCAACTACCTGCGCCACAGCCTCGAAGAGCTCGACCGTCGCGTCGCCAATGGCCCCTTCGTCGGGATCAAGCTCTGGATCGCCCTGTGCTGCGCGCATCCCAACCTCGACCCCATCTGCGAGTGGGCCGCCGAGCTTGGCGCGCCGATCCTGCAGCACACCTTCCTCCGCGCCGGCGGCAATCTGCCCCACGAGTCCAGCCCCGCCGACCTCGTGGCCCTGGCCGCCCGCCACCCGGATGTTACCTTCATCGCCGCTCACGCCGGGCTGGACTGGGAGCGCGGGCTTGCGACCGTCGCCCCCCGGCCCAACATCCTCGTGGACACCTGCGGCTTCGACCCCGAGATGGGCTTCACCGAGATGGCCGTGCGGGAGCTGGGCGCGCGGCGCGTCGTCTACGGCTCCGACGCCACCGGCCGCAGCTTCGCCTCCCAGCTCGCCAAGGTCCGTGGAGCCGATATCAGCGAGGAGACCAGATGTCGTGTGCTGGGCGGGAACATGAGGAGCGTGCTTCACCTGTGATCATCGACTGCAACGCGAACCTGGGGAGCTGGCCCTTCCGCCGCACCAGCTACAACACTCCGCAGGAGCTCATCGAGCGCCTCGGGAGGGTGGAGATCGAGCGCGCCTGGGTCACCAGCCTCGACGCGGTCATGCTCAAGAACGTGCACGCGGCCAACGCGCCGCTGGCCGACGCGGTGGCGGACCTCGGGCAGCTCACGCCCGTGGGCACGGTCAACCCCGACTGGCCGGCCTGGGAGAGGGATATCGCCGAGTGTGCCGACGGGCTTGGCTTCCCGGGCATACGCGTCACCCCCAACTACCACGGCTGGACCCTCGAGGAGCCGGTGTTCGCCGACCTGATGGCGGCCGCCGATGACCTGGGCCTGTTCGTGGAGGTCACCGTACGCATGACCGATGAGCGCCACCACCACCCGCTGGTGATGGTCCCTCCCGTGGTCCTGACCGGACTGCTAACCGCCGCCGCCGACCACCCGACCGCGTCCATCCTGATCGCCAACGCCAAGAACGCCGAGGCGAACGGGCTCGCCCGCGACGCCGGCGGCGAGCTGCCGGCCAACATCTACTTCGAGATCTCACACTTCGAGTCCGTGGGCGGCGTGCAGGAGATGGCCGAGAGCCTCGGCATCGACCACCTGCTCTTCGGCACCCACGCCCCCTACTACTACCCGGAGTCCTCGCACATGAAGGTCTTCGAGGAGTGCGCCTTCTCCGACGCCGACCTCGCGAAGCTCACGCACGAGAATGCCGAGGGATTGCTCGCGAAGATGTAGGCCGAGAGGGTTGCGCGTCGATGCCCGAGGACCTGCAATCTACTGAGGCATCGGCCTGAGAACACACCAGCGCCTCGCGCGATAGTCGATCACCGCGCCAACGCACCGGCGGACTGACTCCGCACCATGCTCGGCTCCTTCACGCACCGGAAGCCCACGTCATTGCAGGTAGCCTGGAGGTCCTCGAAGGCCTGGTACCACGTGCGGCACTGCTCCGGGCCGTAGCCGTAGGCGCCGCCGCGGATGATGCCACGCGGGATCGGCTCCGTCCACAGCTCCCACCACGGGACCGCGTCGCGGTAGACGTCGGCCACCCACTCCCAGACGTTCCCCGCCATGTCCAGCGCGCCGCAGGGACTCGCGCCACAGGGGAAGCTGCCGACCTCCGTCTTCAGCCGCGGGCCCCGCACCGCACACGAGATTCCGCGTTCGGAGAGCCGCGCCCGCTGCGCCTCATCGAGCCGGCTCACGTTCGCGCACTCGGCGCGGAACTGGTTCCCCCACGGCCACTGCCGCCCGTCGATGCCCCGAGCGGCCTTCTCCCACTCCGCCGCGGTGGGCAGCCGCTTCCCCACGGTCTCGGCGTAGACCTCCGCCTCGTCTTTGAGCACCGCGCCCACCGGGACATCGTCCTGGCCCTCGGGGTAGATGTGCTCGGGGAAGACCTCCGCGAACTGCGCGTTCGTCACCTCGTGCGTGTCGATGTAGAAGGCCGGGAGGAAGACCTCCCGCAGCGGGCCTACGTCCGGATCCGCGTCCGGGCTGTCGCTGCCCATCAGGAAGTAGCCCGCCGGCACCAGCACCATGCCCTCGGGCGGTGGCGCGTACTGAGCCGCCATCAGCCGCGCCCGGTGCCGCTCGACACCGATCCGCCGCCCGATCGCGACCCCCGCCAGCACCAGCACCACCAGGCCGACGGTGAACCACGCTCTGCGCCAGGGGGAGGAGAAGAACCATCGTGCATTCATCATCGTCTCCTCTGACGCCCGTTGCCCGAGGGGGTTCGGTGGTGCGCCACCCGCCACCGTGGTATACTCCTACAGAGACTTCGCTGACGTGATCACCATGGCTGAGGAGAAGAGCGAGAGCAGGCGGACGTTCCTGAAGCGCTTGGGCTGGGGCGCGGCCGGGCTGGTGGCCGGGACCACGGCCCTGGATATCGCCTATGAGCGCCACTGGGTCGAGGTAACCAGGCCCCGTATCGGCATCCCCGGCCTCCCCCAGGCGTTCGAGGGCTTCCGCATCTGCCACCTCACCGACATCCACCACGGCCCTTACCTGAGCCTGGAGTCGGTCGAGGAGATGGTGCGGCTCGCCTCAGCGCTCGGTCCGGACGCCTACGTCATCACCGGCGACCTGCCGCACCGCCATGAGCGCTACGTGGCGCCCGCCTGGCACGCGCTGGCGCCGCTGCAGGCGCTGATGGGCGTGTGGTGCGTGATGGGCAACCACGACTGGTGGCACGGCATCGAGGCCGGCCGCCGCGCGGCGCGGGAGGTCGGGATCACGTGCCTGGACAATCGCGCCGTGCCCCTGCGGCGCGGTGGCGAGCGGCTGTGGCTGGCGGGCGTGGGCGACCTGTGGGAGGACGAGCAGCACCTGGGCGCGGCGCTCCGCCCTGTGCCGAAGGGGGACCCGGTCATCCTCCTCACCCACAACCCTGACTACGCGGACGACATGCACGACCCGCGCGTGAAGCTGATGCTGGCGGGCCACAGCCACGGCGGCCAGGTCTCCCCGCCGCTCATCGGGCCCATCGCGGTGCCCTGCAAGCGCAAGTACACGCGCGGGCTGGTGAAGACCGAGGTCTCGCAGATCTACATCAACCGCGGTCTGGGGATGTCCACGGTCCCCTTCCGCATCGGCTCCCGCCCGGAGATCGCCCTCATCGAGCTCACCCGCGCGTAGCGACGGCGGGAGCGTGAGCTCAGGTATTCCTCCCCCGCGCGGCCACGCGCCAGACGTCCTCGACCATGCCGTCGCGCGTCGCGTGGATCCAGTCGTAGAGGTTCACGCAGGTCGGCGCCCGGGCGGGGATGACGCGCAGCTTCTCCCCTATCTTCAGCGGCCGCTCCGCCGCGCTCACGTCCACGAACCCATGCTCGTCGTTGACCTTGTTGACCACCGCACCCGCCACGTCCGGCAGCCAGCCGTAGCCGTCCGAGAGACCGCCGACCTGCTGGGCGAGGCCCTTGGTGCCGGCGTCGATGATCGCGCGCTCCCGGGTCGGGGTGGCCACCACGGTCGAGAGCACGCTCAGCGCCACCTGCTCCATCGGCGCCGAGCCGATGTCCACCTGGTTGCGGTCGTAGAACACGTAGGTGCCGGGCCGGATCTCGGTCAGTCC
>JBNGDZ010000414.1:0-4797 GCA_049975765.1 Armatimonadota bacterium | reverse complement strand
GGTGGGCCGTTGCCGTCCGGAGCGGCGGGGCTTCAGACCCGCCGGCCGTTGTCGTTAGCCGCGCCGTCACGCCGTCTGCGCAGTCTCCGCGAGCTGCAGATCCGGCTTGCCGAGGACAGCCGCCTAACACGTCTGATCAGCATGCGCGGCATCTCGCACTCGCATCTGCCCAAACTGCTGCATGACCGTCCGGCCGATCTGTGGGCTCCGCTCATCGCGGAGCTGATACACCGGCTCAGCCCGACCGATGCGCCGTCGAAGGCGTGGGCCATCGACGCCACCACGCTGACCCTGGGCGCCAAGCTGCTGGCCAGGATCACCGGTCGGGATCTCGAGCGCCCTAGCGCCTCCGTACGGCCTAGCCTTTGCCCACAGCGCCCGCCCGCGGACCGTACCCCGACCTGACCTGCCGCCTGCGCATCACGGCGGCGGGAACGCAGGAGCACTGCCGCGCCGCGGAGAACTCTGAGACGGTGAGCGCCATGTCTGAGGTTGCGGAGAAGCTCAAGAGCCTGAAGGCGATGCTGCGCCAGATGGACGGCGTGCTCGTTGCCCTGTCCGGCGGCGTGGACAGCTCGCTGCTGGCCGACGTGGCCGCGGAGGTGCTCGAGGACAGGGCGCTGGCGGTGACCGCCCGCGGGCCGCTGTTCCCGCAGGTCGAGGTGCAGCGCGCAATCCAGGTTGCCGAGCGCGCCGGCCTCCGGCACATCATCATCGACGCCGGGCAGCTCGACGACGAGAGGGTGCGCAGCAATCCCCCGGACCGGTGCTACCACTGCAAGCGGGCGCTGTTCGGCCGGCTGCGCGAGATCGCAGACGAGGAGGGCCTGGCGGAGGTCGCGCACGGCGAGCAGCTCGACGACGCCGACACCCATCGACCGGGCGCTCGCGCGGCCGAAGAGGCGGGCATTCGGGCACCGCTGGCCGAGGCGGGGCTCATGAAGGCCGATGTGCGTGAGCTCTCGCGCCTCCGGGGCCTGCCCACCTGGAACGATCCCGCCATGGCATGCCTCGCCACGCGTATCCCCTACGGCCAGGAGCTGACGGAGGAGCGTCTCGCCCGCGTGGAGGCCGCCGAGGACCTGCTGCGCCAGCACGGCTTCACGGCCCTGCGGGTGCGCGACCACGGAGAGATCGCGCGCATCGAGGTGCCGGGGGAGCAGATCGCGCGCCTGGCCGCCGAGCCACTGCGCTCGAAGATCGCCGCGGGCCTGCGCGAACTCGGCTTCACCTATGTGACCGCAGACCTCATGGGCCTGCGCTCTGGGAGCATGGACGAAGGGCGATAGGGCGGTCTGTGCGGCCTTCAGGGCGCGAACGTAGGAATGAGGTAGGCGTGGAACTCCCAGAACGAGGCCGCGTTCATCGCCAGCAGCAGCGCCGGGGTGGCGACCCAGGCCGCGATCCGCCATCGGCGCCGCAGGGCCAGCGGCCCGATGGCGAGGAGAGCCATGTAGGCGGCCGCGGCAGGCAACAGATAGCGCCCGCCCTCATAGCGCCCGGGGTTGACATAGATCGCGTTCTGGATCAGCACTCCGTACATCAGCACTGAGCCGAGCAACAGCATCACCACGACGAGCCCTCTGCCGCGGTGTGGCTCAGAACGCAGCCAGCGGACCGCGAGAATCATGCTCCCCGCGACCGCGGCCAGCGTCAGGACCAGCGCCAGCGCCAGCAGCGGCGTCTCCAGGTCCGGGCGTGGCCAGCGGGCGGTGGGGCCGGGTGGCGGCGGCGAATGCGGTCCCGGCAGCCATCCCACCTGCGCCCACGTAGATCGGAACAGTCCGCCGGCGGCGCGCAGCAGCTTCGCCGCGAAGCCGTGCACCGGCCAGGCGGCCTCCGGCCATGGCGCATCGGACTCCAGCCGCCCCCACTTGACCAGATGATACCCGATCGTGACCCCGCCTGTGCCGAGGAATGCGCCGCTGCACGCCAGCGCGTTATGAAGCGCGCGACTGAGCGCGGACGGCCGCTTATCGGCCGCCTCGGGGCCGCCGCGGGCCAGCAGCGGCGCAAGCCCGACGGCCAACAGTGGCGCCGGCAGCAGCACCAGGGCGTTCATCTTCGCCATGACGCCCGCCCCCGCCGCCAGGCCTGCCGCGAGGGCGAATGTGGCGCCCCGGTCAGGCTCCGTGATGGCCCGAGTCGCCGCATACAGAGCCAGCGCGCCGGCCAGGGCCGCGGTGACGTCGTTGGAGACCATGGCGGACACAAGCTGGTAGTGCGGCAGCCACCCGACCGTTGCCATCGCGACCACCGCCGCCCAGGGGCGCTCCGGCAGCGCCCGCCGCAGCATCGCGAAGACCACCACGATGCCCACCGCGCCCAGCGCCACGGAGAGGAGCCGCAGCGCGTGCCACGACGCCTCATGGTCGAGGCCGCGGGTGGCGAGGTACACGGGGGCGGCAAGCAGGTAGTGCAGCGGCGGGTGATGGCTGATGGCCTCCTGCTTCTCGGCGACGCTCGGCAGGCGCCCCTGCTCGGCCACGATCTGCACGTAGCGGAGGTGGCGCGGCTCATCGATGCCCCCGCCCAGCGGGATGACATAGCTCCAGGTCGCGGCGAGCGCGACGTAGACGACGAGCACGCCGGCCGCCGCCATGGTGGGCTTCATCCGCATGGGCTGCACAGCGCCTCCCTGTGGGGGTTCGAGCCATCGGAGCCGGACAATGATCCACTCCGGCTGTGGGCGCGCACGCCACTTGACCTCGCCGCCGGCGGAGCAGTACATTGCAGCAGACAACGCCGGCGCCCAGCGCCGGCGAACTCCCAGCCATGAGCGTGCCGTCATTCACCAGCCATGAACTCGCGCCAAGTATATCGGCGCCCCCATGAGGCGTCAACAGAGCGTCGGCAGCGCCTCGTTCGGCTGCTGGCGATCGCGCTCACGGTCGCTCTGGCTGTGCCCGCCATGGGCGAGAGGGCGCTGCTGACCACCGACCCGCGCACGGACCTCCGAACCGGTCCCAGCCGCGCCCACAACAGAATCACCGTCCTACCGCCAGGCATCCGCCTGTGGGCGGACGACTACGAGGGCGGCTACTATCGCGTGCCCCTGGCGCCAGTGCTCACCGCGTGGGTGGCGGGCGGCCACGTCCGGCCGCTGGACCGCTCGGTGCCCCGGCCGGCGCAGCAGACCATCGATGATATCTCCATCAGGGGCACCCACGCCGGGACGGTCGCCACGATCAGTGTCGGGGAGCCGGTGGCCTTCCGCGTCCGCCAGCAGCTTCAGCCCCCGGCGCTGACACTCGACCTCTTCAACGCGCGTCTGGCGTGCTACGGTGTGCGGCAGTTCCCCTCCGACCGCTGCGCGTGGGCCGTCGAGGCCCACCAGGCGACCAATGGCTGGGCGGAGCTGACCTTCCACCTCACCTTCGCACAGCAGCGCGGCTGGCGCGTCAGCCACCGTGACGGGGCCCTGCAGCTTCTAATCCGCAGGCCCTACGAGGGGCCGTCAGTGGCCGGGAAGGTCATCATCATCGACCCCGGCCACGGCGGGTGGGACAGGGGGGCGGAGGGGCCGACGGGCGTGCAGGAGAAGCAGGTCAACCTCCGCATCGCCACCCGCCTGGCATCAATGCTGCGCCACGCCGGCGCTGAGGTGCGGCTGCTGCGCGAGACCGACTGCCCCGTGGGGCCGGATGGCGCAAGCAAGCGAGAGGAACTGGAGGCGCGGCTGGCGGCCAGCGAGCAGCCTGATGCCGACTTCTTCCTCAGCATCCACAACAACGCGGTGGGCACCGGTGAGCCCATCTCCGCCTACGGCACCGAGACCTACTACTGGACACCGATGAGCGTGCTCCCGGCGCGGATCCTGCAGAATCACCTCTGCGCTGAGCTGCACACTCGGAACCGCTTCATCTCCTGGCGGCCGTTCTACGTGCTGCGCAGCGGCGATGTCCCCAGGGTGCTGGTGGAGTGCGCCTTCGTCAGCAACCCCACTGAGGAGCGTCGCATGCGCAGCGACGCCTTCGTGGACGCCGCAGCGCGGGCACTTGCAGGTGGTCTCGCGGAGTTCTTTCAGTCCGCGGCCCAGACCTGACCGGTCCGCCTCAGCCAGGCGCCTTCGCGGGGCTGCACCGAGATGGGCATGGTTGGCCTCAGCCATCAGAGCCCGCTAACCTAGCGCGGTCGCTCTCGCTGCTGCGCCTCAGGGATAGGCGAGCACGGCCGCGCCGGGGACCTCCAGCGCCCGCCACAGTGTCTCATTGCGCTGCCACGGGAACAGGTAGTAGCGCTTGTGGGCGCCGGGGACGATGACCAGAGAGGCCTCGCGGTCCATGGCCGCGGACCGCACGGCCTCGTGCGGTCGCGTGAGGGAGACATCGGTGGCGCTCTGCACGTGATACGCCCGCAGGTGCTTCTCCGCGCTCTCCCTCGCCTCATGGGCGTCGCTGCGGCGCGGCTCGCAGACGAGCACGATCAGCTCCGCGTTGATCATCTCGCACAGTCCGGCGGCGAAGGACAGGCCGCGCCCGCCGCTGACGGAGCGCTTGTAGGGGATCAGCACCGAGCGGACCTCGACGGGCTGGCGGGCGCAGACGAGCGTGGGCGTGACCAGCTCGCTGAGCAGAAAGGTAGTGTTGGGGCCGGGCACGCCCGGCCGGCGCTCATCGCCGCGGCCCACCACCAGCAGCTCCGCCGTCCAGCTCCGCCGCAGCAGGCGCACGCCGGGGTTGCGCCCGAACAGCTCCTCCCGCTCGCAGACGACGTGCAGGTCCTGGCAGGTGCGCTGGATCTCGTCCAGCGACAGCGGCAGCTCCGTGGCCGGGCGGTCCGGGTCCTCATCGCCCC
>JBNGDZ010000413.1:0-4805 GCA_049975765.1 Armatimonadota bacterium | reverse complement strand
GTAGCGGACTCCGACATCCGCAATGTCGAACACCAGAAGCTCGATGCCCTCCAGCATCTCGGCGGTGGGCCGCTGAACGGAGGAGTACAGGCTGTGGACCGGCAGCCCCGTGTCGGGGTCGGTGCTGGAGGCGACCGTGAAGGTCTCGTCGTGGTCGCCGCGGATCCCGTGCTCGGGGCTGAACAGCGCCGCCAGCTCAACGCCGGCGTCGAGCAGGACGTCGATGATGTGGCGGCGGTCGGCGGTGACGGCCGTGTGGTTGGTGATCAGGCCCGTCCTGGCGCCGAGCAGTGGCCGGCAGCCGTCGGATGCAACGATGTCGAGGCCGGTACGAACCGCCATGAGCACTCAGCCTCCCTCTTCGTCCTCGATATCCAACTGGGGCACCACCTGATCGGGGGGGCTACAGTGAGCGAGGGCATCGATCTTCTCATCGAAGCCCTCCGGGCACTCTCCGTAGACGTCACGCCAGCTCTGCTCGAGGATGGTGGCGAGGTCCTGCATGGTGTAGCTGCCGCCCGGAGGGCCCGATATGTGGACCTCTCTCTCTCCGTCGTCATCCCTGATCGTGAACCGATTCTCGCCATTGAAGAAGATGCACGCCAGCGACTCACCGTGATCTGAGACGAACTTCTGGCCCTCCTCGCTCATGTACTCGTGGAACTCGACCCTTGCCCTGTCGGGCCACTCATCCACGGCGTCCGCGATACCGTTGGCGACAAAAGCGATGCAGGGGCCGACGCATACCTCGATCTTGAGCGCGGCGTCCTCCGCGCCGAAGTCCTCGGGAAGCGGCTCCCCCATGTCGAGCTCTGTCACCTCATGGCGCGGGGCAAAGAAGTAGACCTTGGCCTCATAGACGGCGACGCCGATCGCTGTCGCGACAAGCAGGACCAGCCCAATCACCAGGCCGGTCCTTCGGGCCCGTGATGGCTCCTCCCACGCGTCGATGCGGCTGTCGGGCGGCTGCCCGCCTCCGGACATCGGTCATCGCCCTCCTCGCGGCGCCTGCTCGCCGGGGCTCAGGTATTCCCGTCATCAGGTCAAGCCGAGCATCCTCCGTGCGCTTCCTCGATCGGGCCTCGTTTCCCTGCTCCGCGGGCAAAGGGCCGGGACCTTCTGCGCGGTCGCGAGCCCCACACGTTGGATGGGGTCCCTCGGCAACGCTGGTCCGGGGCGGAAGGAGACAGCGCTTGAGGCGCCGAATAGGCCCTCGCCGCGCGGCCCGAGCGACGGCGGGGAGCCTCTGGTCAGCGGCATGGAGAGCCTGTGGCGGAACGAGCGGGCAGCACCCCATCGGAGCCTGCCTCACGATTCCGATCGCACTATCACAATGACCGAAGCCGACAGAGAGACCACACACCCCGGGGCGACGTGGCGGGCGGTCCTTCTGGGTCTGATCCTCATCGTGCCGCAGGCCTACTTCAGCCTGCACGGCTACGTGTGGGGTCAGAGCCACCCGGCGACGGTCTCCCTCTACTTCAACGCGGTCGTGACGCTGCTGGTGCTTGTGCTGCTGAACCTGGCGCTGCGCCGGCTGGTCCCACGGATGGCGCTGGGTCACGGCGAGCTGATCGTCATCTACGGGATGCTCACGCTCGTGACGGCGCTCTACGGCCACGATCAGCTCCACAACATGGTCCCGGTCGTCGCGCATCCGCAGTGGCACGCCACCCCCGAGAACGACTGGGCGACGCTCTTCGTGAACGATATCCCCGCCTGGCTGACCGTCAAGGACCCGCAAGCGCTTGAGGCCTACTTCGACGGCCGCCAGCCCATGCTCGCCTCGCCGCACTGGCGCGCGTGGGTGACTCCGGCGCTGGCCTGGTCGGGCTTCATGCTGATGATGACGTGGGTCTTCCTGTGCCTCAATGCGCTGCTGCGGAGGCAGTGGACGGAGGAGTCGAAGCTGAGCTTCCCGGTGGTGCAGCTTCCGCTGGAGCTGAGCCGGCCGCGGTCGCCGCTGCTGGGCAGCTACCTGTTCTGGATTGGCTTCGGGGCCGCGGCGCTGGTGGATATCATCAACGGGCTGCACGTGATCTACCCCAGCTTCCCCAGCATCCTGGGGGAGTACCACGGGCGCTACGATCTGAGCACGCACCTGAGAGCGATGCCCTGGAGGGCGATAGGGTGGACGCCGCTGGCGGTCTTCCCCTTCGCCATCGGCCTGACGTTCTTCACGCCGCTGGACCTGTCGTTCAGCATGTGGTTCTTCTACGTCTTCTGGAAGGCCGTGCGCATAGCCACGGCGGCGCTGGGCGTGCAGCGGATCCCGCGAGCCCCGTGGATCGACGAGCAGAACTTCGCCGGGTACGTGGTGCTGGCGCTGGCCTCGCTGTGGGTCACGCGGCATCACCTGATCGAGGCCGTCAGCAGCGCCTTCCGGGGGGCGAGGATCGACGACCAGAACGAGCCGCTTCCCTACCGCTGGGCGCTGTGGGGGACGGTGGCGGGAGTGGCGGGCATCATCGTGTTCTGCATACAGGCAGGGATGAGCTTCTGGGGGATCTTCATCTGGCTGATCCTCTACCTGCTCATCTCCATCGGCATCGCGCGCATCCGCGCCGAGCTGGGCTCACCGGTGCACGATCTGCACTTCATGGGCCCCGAGGTGGCGATGATCGAGACCGCAGGCGTTCAGACCTGGGCGAAGGGCGACCTCATCGGCTACACCTTCTTCTTCGCCTTCACCCGCGCACAGCGCAGCCACCCAATGCCCACGCAGATCGAGGCGATGAAGCTCGGCTCGGAGACGGGCATCAGCCAGCCTCCCCTCTCCGGCGCTCTGATGATGGCTGCGGGCCTCGGCCTGGTGCTGGGCTGGTACGTGATGCTCGACGCGGGCTTCCGGTACGGGGGAGCGCCCTCCTACCCCGGCCACGGCGCCTGGTCGCGGCTGCAGTCGTGGCTGGAGTCGCCCCCTGGCAGCAACTGGTACGCCACCGGGGCTATGGTCCTCGGCGCCGGCATCACGATGGCGCTGGCGGCGCTGCGCACGCGCTACATCTGGTTCCCCTTCCATCCGGCCGGCTTCGCGGTGTCGGGCACGTGGTCGATGGCGCTGTTCGCGCCGTCGATACTGGTGAGCTGGCTGGCGAAGTGGGTGATCCTCCGCTACGGCGGCATGACGGCCTACCGGCCGGCCACGTTCCTGTTTATGGGGCTGATCGTGGGGGAGTTCGCGGTGGGGGCCTTCTGGGGAACCTACGGGATCATAACCCACAGGCGGATGTACAACTTCCTGCCGTGAGACGACGCGAGACCCGCTCCGTCAGCGGTGCCGCTTGATGGTCTCAAGCAGCACCTCTACGTTGCCGATGGGCGTGCCCGGGACGAAGTAGTTGGAGACGCCCACGATGATCCCACGGCTGCGCTTCGCCTCCCGCAGGCACGACAGCGCCTCCTCGACGACCTCCTCCCGCGAGCCCAGGTGCATGGTGTGTGAGCTGATATTGCCCACCAGGGTCAGCTCCGGGAACTCCCGGCGCAGCCTGCCCAGGTCCATTCCGGCGCGCCTGTCGATCTCATAGAAGCCGTGCACACCGGAGGCGCCGAAGAGGCTGTCGGCCACCGGCCACAGGTTCCCGTCGCTGGCGAAGAGGTAGTAGCCGTCATGCGCCTGTGCGATGCGCGCGATCTCGGTCACGCGCGGCAGCATCAGCTCGTCGAAGACCCGCGGCGAGTACAGGGGGCCCTCGTAGGAGGCGAAGTCGCCGCCGCCCCAGAAGAGCCGGAAACCCCGCTGACTGAGGAACTGGATATCGCGCCGGGCGCGCTCCACCTGCACGTCCAGGTGGCGCCCGACCAGATCGGGGCGCAGCAGCATGGCCTCGAACCAGATGTCGGTATTGCGCGTCGGTATCCCGCAGCCGCCGGCGCCGGCGCGAATCACGTACTCGTCCCCCATCAGCTCCATCGCCCGCATCTCGAAGTCGTAGCGCTGCTGCGTTGGCTGGTAGTCCTCGATCGCTCTCTCGCTGGCGCCGATCTGTGCCTCAAGGTCCTCGAAGGTCTGGCCGGCCTCGGGATGATAGCTGAAGATATGGCACTGCTCGCTGGGCGGGTCAAAGCGCAGCACCGTCCAGCTCTCCTCGGGGCCCTCGCCGAACAGGAAGGTATTCTCGTCGATCTTCTCGGTGGGCGTGCGAGTGTAGCGCCAGTAGCTGGGGCGGATGATGTCGTTCCCGAAGACCAGCGCGATGTCGATGGCGTCCTCGAAGGAGCGCTGCACGAACTCGTCGTGAGCGTCCTCGCCCTGCCAGAGGGCGGTCACCTCGCGCCACTGCTGGATGCCCCCGCCCACATATGCCTCCCGCCCCAGCAGGGCGGAGGCCACCTCCGAGCAGGTGCCGATGTGGTGCACCGGCACTCGGTCGGTGTGTTCCTTCGCGAAGGCCGCCAGCACCCGCTCTCGCGGAGTCATGGCAGTGCTCCCAGTGCGACATGCCGGCATCGGGCCTCACGAGCGCCGCACGCCGAAGCGCGACCGTGGCGCCCGTCACTCGGGGCGTGCCGGATGATACGCACTCACTCGTTCAGCGCCGGCGCGGGAGTTCCTTCGTGGGGACCTGAGCGCGCTGCGAAAAGGGCACGAAGCAGGCAGATGGCCGGCGGAGCTGAAGCCCCGCCGCTCCGGACGGCAACGGCTGTCGTTACGTGAGCGAAAGCTCGCGTGGAGGGGCCGGACCGCCGTACGGCCCGCCGTGTCTGGAGAGCTCTGCCGAACGGCCGGCGGAGCTGAAGCCCCGCGGCTCCGGACGGCAACGGCTGCCGTTACGCGAGCGAGAGCTCGCGTGGAGGGGCCG
>JBNGDZ010000412.1:0-4812 GCA_049975765.1 Armatimonadota bacterium | reverse complement strand
GAAGGGCTGCTTGCCCACGTAGGGGTGGTGGCACTCGTTGTACCAGACCACGCCGAACCACGGCGGGCTGACCTTCGGGAGGTGGCCCAGCACACGTCCGGTCATGCCCTGCCCCCCCTTGTCGGTCCAACCCAGGCGCAGTGTCACGTACTTGAGGAAAAGCTTGGCGAAGTCCCGAACGTGAATCGACATGTCGAAGTGGTCGAAGCCCCGCTGCAGCCCCGTGGTCGGTCCCAGGAAGGCATTGGTGGAGAACAGGAAGGTCTCGTAGACGGCCTGCGCCATCGCGTCCTGGAGCGTGGGCAGCTCCCGGGGCAGCTCCCGGTAGGCCTCCGAGCGGTGCTCCCGGGGAGCCAGGCCGGTAAGGAGCGTGAAGCTGACCGGCAGCGTCCATGAGGACTCGCTGTAGCACTCCGTGAACAGCGTGCTCTCCTCGGCTATGCGGTCGATGTTCGGTGTGGTCGGCTTCTTGTAGCCGTAGCAGCCAAAGCGGTCGGCCCTGGCCGAATCCAGGACCACCAGAAGCATGTTGGGCTTCTCTACCTCGCCTGTCACCTGTGGTTCTCCTATCGGGCAGTGGGGCGGCTACGTCGCCAGTCCCAGGGTCTTCTGGACGTGCTCGATGCCGGTGCGGATCATCCCAAGCTCCGAGCCGGCGTGGATGAGCGTGAAGCCCTGCTCGGCCCGGCGCATGGCGTCCTCGGGGCTACCGCAGGGGATGCCGGCGGGCTTGCCCGCGGCCGTGGCCCGCTCCAGGATGTGCGCGAGGGCGTCCTCGTGCTCGTCGGAGCCACGCTCGCAGCCCAGAGACACCGAGAGGTCGCTGGGCCCGATGAAGATGCAGTCAACGCCCTCCACCCGCGCGATCTCGTCCACGTGCTCCACGGCGCGGCGCGTCTCGATCATCACCGCCACCAGCGTGTTGTCGTTCGCGGCTTCGTGATAGTCATCGCCCAGGAAGGCCAGTCGCGCCCCGCCGCTGGAGCGCCCTCCGCGCGGGGGGTACTTCGCGGCGTAGACGACCGCCTCAGCCTCCTCCGCGGAGTTGACCATGGGCACGATCAGACCCAGCGCGCCCCGATCAAGCGCCCGGCCGATGCGGAAGAACTCGTTCATGCCCACCCGGACGATGGGCGTCACGCCGGTGGGCCCGATGACCTGGATGGCCTGCATCATGCTCTGGGGGTGGAAGGAGCCGTGCTGCTCGTCGATCCAGAGCCAGTCCACGCCGCTGTGGGCCAGGTACTCCGCGACGATCGGGTCGTCCATGACCATGGAGAGGCCGAAGGTGGGCTGGCCTGCTCGGAGCTTCTCCAGCGCCCGGTTCTTGACCATCTGCTGCCGCACATCCCGTTCGGGTCAGCGTTGGCACTACACCTGTGCTACTTCGCAGCGCGCGGGGCCGGCACCTGCCGTGGGCAGCGAGGGAAGAGCGCTTGAGCGGCGAAAGGGAGTTTTGGCATGTACCGCTGGACGCAGTGGGGTATCGCCATGTTCCGCAAGTGGACGTCAATCGCGATGGTGTGCACCATGGCCGCGCTGGGAGGGACATGCATGGGCGAGACGGTGCGCACTCCCGACCTGGCTCTGACCGTAAATGAGGCGGGCGAGGTGACCGCGCTGGAGGTCTCCGGAACGATGGTCACCGGACAGGCCCGACCCCTGGCGGAGATGGCTGACCTCACGCGCGGGGCGGAGTTCGTGCCCGGGACGCCGGCAGGCGGGGAGCTGGCCACAGGCCTGACGTTGGCCTTCGAGGGCCTGCAGGCCTCGGCCACGGTCACGGCCCAGCCGCGCGGTCGGGCCCTACACGTCACCTGCAATTTGCAGGGCCGGGAGGACCTGCCGGCGCGCGGCGTGCTGCTGCGCGTTAACGTCCCCGTCGATGCCACGGGCTGGCGGTGGCATGATGACATGCAGACCAGCCGGGAGATCCGTCGGGGCGAGGTCTACGAGAACGTGACGGCGCTGCGGGAGTGGCCGGACCTGCCGGAGTGGGCGGACAAGCCCTCTCTGCGGATGGGGGCCGCCAACCGCAACTTCTGCACCGCCATCACCGGCCCGGTGGGTCTGTGCCTGGCCTCGCCGCTGGATCGCCCCTGCATCTTCCGCACCGCCTACGACGCCGAGGCCGGTCGGCTGCAGCTCGTCTACGACCTGGCGCTGTCGCCCAACACGCGGCGGCCGAACCAGTGGACCTTCGAGTTCGACCTCTACGCCTCCGACCCCGAATGGGGCTTCCGCAGCGCGCTGGCGGGGTACTACGAGCTGTACCCCGAGTTCTTCGAGGTGCATGTGGAGGAGCCGGGGATGTGGATGGCCTTCACGCCGCTGTCGCAGATCGACAATGTCAACGAGTTCCGCTTCGGCTTTCAGGAGGGCGCCCGTGAGGTGGCCTACGATGACCGGATCGGCGTTCTCGATGCCCCCTACCTCACGCACGCCGGGGAGTTCGCCAACATCCCTGATCACGATCCCGAGACGGATCCCCTGCCGGCCTACGAGCGGCTGGTGGAGGTGATGACCGAGGACTTCCGCCAGCGTACCGGCTCCGAGGAGATGTACCCCGCTGTGGGGCTTTACGACGCCGAGGGGAAGCTGGAAATCCGCCAGACGCGCGTCTACGGGCACATCATCGCCCAGTTCAACCTCGACCCCGAGTTGCCCTTGGGGCAATGGCTGCTCGACCAGGCTGACGAGCGAACCGAGAGGATCTTCGAGACCAGCGGGGGGCGCCTGGACGGCTTCTACTACGACGGCCTCACCCACGGGCTGAACTACCGCACGGAGCACTTCAAGCTCTCCGAGGCGCCGCCGATGTGGGACCCGGTGGCCGAGAAGCCGGTGCTCAACAACTTCTTCTCCTCCTGCGAGTGGGCGCGGGCGGCGGCGGAGCACTTCCACGCGCAGGACCAGATCACCATGATGAACGGGGCCTTCGGCGCCAGCTTCTACGTGGCTCCGTGGCTGGACCTGTTCGGCGGCGAGACCGGCCTGCGCATCTCCCGCGAGAACATGAACTACGCCCGGACCATCACCTGGCACAAGCCGATGCTTACGCTGCTCAAGGGCAACTACGAGCAGGAGCGCGACCACCAGCAGATCGAGCTGTTCCACAAGCGGGCGCTGGCCTACGGGATCTTCCCGGGCTTCTTCGACTGGTCGCCCAGCGGCCTGGGGCCGGGCGGACGCTACTGGGACCACCCGGAGTACTACGAGCGCGACCGCGACATCTTCCGCAGGTACCAGCCCCTGGTGCAGACGCTGGCCACGGCGGGATGGGAGCCGGTCACGCACGCCCGCTCGTCAGATGAGGGGGTCTTCGTGGAGCGCTTCGGGCCGGCCGAGGACGGCATCGTCTGGCTGACGCTGCTGAACGAGGACGCCTCGCCGCACGATACCACCCTGACCATCGACGCCCAGGCGCTGGGGCTCGACGTGGAGGCAGTCCGGTGCGCGGACGTGCTGACGGGGCGGGCGATCGAGCTGCAGGGCGACGGACCGGCGCTTTCTGCGGATGTGAGCGTGGAGGCTGACGGTGTCATGATGCTCCAGCTCGCCACGCCGCGCCAGGCGGCGCTATGGCGCCTGAGCCAGTGCGCGGACACGGTCGAGCGCGGCATCACCATGCGGGAGATCGACGCCGATAAGCCGCCGGTGGCCTTCGCCTGGCACCCCATCGACGGCGGATACGAGCGGGAGCGCGCCGGCGAAGGGTGGGCGCTGGTCTTCGATGGCACTGACGCCGGTGCGCGCCGGGCGTGGCAGTGGGCGATGCTCTTCCAGCCCCGGGCCGCGCCGGTCACGCTGCGTGTGCGAGCCTCGGCGGATGGCCTGCAGGGTGAGGGCGCGGCCGGCGTCTACATCCGCCACGCCTGGGTCAGCCCCAGCTTCAGCCACTACGAGACGGAGTATCTGGAGCTGCCCAAGGGCACCTATGAGGCGCGCGATTTCGAGCGCACCATCGCGATCGAGCAGCCTCTGCGGGCGATCTACCTGCGGCCGGAGGTGGAGGGGAACGTCGAGGGCACGCTGCGCATCGAGTCCATCACCCTCGAGGATGAGTTCGCGGACGACTACGTCGAGAACGGGGACTTCTCGCGCTGGTACGAGCCGATCCCCGAGGAGATGCAGGGGCGGCTGGCGGCGGGGAGCCGGCAGGTTGTCGCCGCGATCGAGGCCGCTCGGGAGGCCGTCGGCGAGGGGCTCACCGGCGGGGGCTCGCGGGAGGCGCTGCTGGAGATCGGGTCTCTGACCACGCGGCTGCGCGAGTGGATCCACGACGAGCGCGCCGAGAACGGCTGCCGCCGCGCGCTTCGGGACATGGACGCCGTGGAGCAGCAGCTCGGCCCGGTGCTGCTGGCGTCACTGGGCATGCCCGCACCACGGCTTCAAGCCCCCGCAGTGGCCGCGGTGGGGGATGAGATTCCGGTGAGCGTGGAGATCGGCGCGCTCGAGGGCCTGCCGGTACGTCCGGCGATCGCGGCCGATGGGCCGGCGGAGGTGGTGGGGCCGGCCCACGGCGCCACGCTGCGCGTCGCAGAGGATGCGCGGCCCGGCGATCAGATAACGCTCATCGGCGAGGCGATGGTCGGGCCGGAGGGCCGGGCGGCGCCGGTGCGGGTCACGAAGAGCCTCACGGTCGTCACCCCGCTTGGGGTGGAGCTGACCAACGAGGGCACCGATCCCGGCTCCGGCGCCCTGCGCGTGGGCGCTACCGTGCGCAACAACCGGGCCGGCGCGACCACCGCGCAACTTGTCCTGCGGGCGCCTGAGGGCTGGCGCGCGCCCCAGCCGCGCACGGTGGAGCTG
>JBNGDZ010000411.1:0-4814 GCA_049975765.1 Armatimonadota bacterium | reverse complement strand
CGCCACCACCGAGAAGTGCCCCGAGTGCGGCGGGACGCTGATCCGTCGTGAGGGCCGGCGCGGGAAGTTCCTGGGCTGCTCGAACTTCCCCAAGTGCCGCTACACTCGGGATTATGGGGGCGAGGAGCTTGCTGGCGAGGCCGCCGATGAGGCCAAGGAGGCCCCGCCAGCCGAGGCCGCGGAGGCGGACGAGGAGCCCGACAGCGACCGCGTCCCCGTGACCTGCGATAAGTGTGGCGCGCCCATGGTCGTGCGCAGGGGCCGGCGCGGCAGATTCCTGGGGTGCAGCAACTACCCCAGGTGCAAGGCCACCAAGCCCCTCGGCGCCGCCATCGAGGCGGGCTGGACTCCGCCCGAGGCCGAGATTCTCGACGAGAAGTGCCCCCAGTGCGGAAAGCCGCTGGCGATCCGCGAGGGGCGGCGGGGCAAGTTCATCGGCTGCACCGGCTACCCCGCCTGCCGCTACACCCGCGACCTCGGCGGCGAGGAAGAGGGCGGCGACGCTGACTGATCACCAGCCCCGACGGCCGTCGCGGGTGCCCGCCGCCGTGCTGGCGGGCGTCTTTCTCATCGCCCTCTCGGCGCTGACCTTTGAGGTCGCACTCACGCGCGCCTTCAGTGTGCTGCTGCGCTACCACTTCGTCTTTCTGGCCATCTCGCTGGCGACCTGCGGGCTGGGCGTGGGGGGCCTACTGGACTTCCTGTGGCTCCGCTCCCGGCCCGGCGCCGAGGACCGCACCACCCTCAGCATCCTCGCCGCCGCCACGGGCATTGCCTATGCCGGCTCCATCGCACTACTGTTCTCATCGCCGCTGTCGGGACATCTCACCTCACTGGGCATCGTGGGCGGCGTCTGCATCGTGCCCTTCATCCTCGCCGGGGGGTTTCTTAGTCACGCCTTCGCCGCGTGGTCGCACCAGGGTGGGAGGATGTACTTCTACGACCTGACCGGCGCGGCCCTGGGGAGCTGCGGCGTCATCATCGCCCTCCAACTGCTCGGGGCCACCGGCGTGCCCTTCCTGTGCGCCGGCCTGGCCGGCCTGGCGGCGGCCGCAGTAGCTCCGGCGGTGGGCTTACGGGCCGTCGGAGGCGCCCTCACGGTCGCCGCCGCTGTGGCAGTGCTCCTCAGCGCCCGCCACCCGCTCATCGAACTGCCCACGGTGCCGCCCGGCGCTGGCCCGTCAGCCAAACCCCTCTTCCGGGAGCTGGCCGACCCCGACATCAAGGCGCGGATCGTCTACACCGACTGGAACGCCTTCGCCCGCACCGACGTGGTCGCGAACGCCCGGCCCGACGGCACCTACCACCCCACCGATGACCTCTACGTCTACACCGACGGCGAGGTGCCCACCAACCTCATCCACTTCGCCGGCGACCTCGACGCCCTGGCTGGTCGCTACGAGAAGTTCATCGGCTTCTTCCCCTTCCGCACCGGCCGCCCGGACCGGGTCCTGCTCATCGGCCCCGGTGCCGGCCTCGACGTCTTGCTGGCCCTTGCTGCGGGCGCCTCCGAGATCGAAGGCGCCGAGCTCAACCCCTCCATGGTCCCCATCGTCCGCCGCTACCGCGACTTCGCCGGCCCCATCTACGACTATGAGAACGTGCACATCCAGACCGCCGAGGGCCGCAGCTACGTCCGCCGCTCGCCGCGGAGGTACGACCTCATCTACATGGCGCTGACCAAGACTGCCACCACCGCCGCCAGCAGCCTGGCGCTGGTGGAGAGCTACGTGCACACCGTGGAGGCCTTTCAGGACTACCTCGGGCACCTCTCCGAGGACGGGCAGCTCGCCATCGTCTGCCAGCATCCCCTGGTTCTTGTGAGACTCGCGCTGACCGCCTGCGAGGCCCTTCAGCGGGAGGGCGTGCCCCGGGAGCGGGCCGTTCGGCAGATCGCGGTCCTCAGCGTCCCGGAATACCGCTACGGCTTCGGTCCCTATCGCCACCTGCTGATGGTCTTCCGCCAACCGCTCTCCCCCCAGCGATCCGCGGAGCTGGCCAGAACGGCCATCGCGCTGGATATGGCACCGAGGTACTTCCCGGACGCCTTCGAGCAGCCGCCCCTGAGCTGGCTCGGCAAGGTCGGCGAGGAGCAGCTCGTCAAGCGCTTCGACCGCTGGTGGACCTACGCCGACGTGGACGTGAGCCCATGCACCGATGACCGGCCGTTCATCATCGACTTCAACCCCGGCGTCCCGCCCACGATGGCCCGCTTCCTCGTCGCGATTGCGCTGGGCGTGCTGCTCTTCGCGGCGGTGAGCATCGCGTGGCTGGCGCGGTCGGGGCAGGAGCGGGCCGGGCCGCTGACCGGCGCCGTGGGCTACTTCGCGCTCCTGGGCGCCGGGTACATGCTGGTGGAGGTCTGTCTGGCACAGAAGCTGATTCTGCATCTGGGATACCCGGCGCTGACGCTGTCGGTGATCCTCTTCTCGCTGCTTGTCGGCAGTGGCGCCGGAAGCCTGTTCAGCCAAACCTGGCCCCGCCGAGCGATGCTCCGCTCGGCGGCCGTGGCAGCACTGGTGGTGGCCGCGGCCGTGCTGGCGCTGCTGGCGGTGCTCCCCCCCATCCTGGCCGCCACCCTGTCGTGGAACGTCGCCCTGCGCACCCTGGTCACCATGCTGCTGCTGGCGCCGCTGGGCTTCGCGATGGGCATGCCCTTCCCCACCGGCCTGCGGGAGGTCGGCGGCTGGGGGCCGGCCATCGTGCCCTGGGCCTGGGGGATCAACGGGGTGGCATCAGTCCTGGGCTCGGTGGTCGCCATGCTGGCCGCCAAGCTGTGGGGCTTCCAGACGGTGCTGCTGGGCGGAGCCGCCATCTATGCCGTGGCCTTCGCACTGGCTGCCGCCGCGCACGCCCGGCGGCGGGCACTGCCGGGCAGGTCCTGACGGCCCCCTCGGGGAAGTAATCATCCAGAGGCGGCCCTCATTCGCACTCATCAGACTTCATAGAGGGATACATCCAGACCATGGCCCGAGCCACACGAGTCGAGATACGTAACGAGCGGACGCGCCAGGTCATCGATCGAGTCAACAGCGAGATCGAGGAGTGGACCATGGCGCAGCTCGAGGAGCATAACATGACGCACCGCACTCGCATCGCTGCCGAGAACGCGTACAAGAAGGTCATCTGCGGCCGGAAGTACCTGCTGCTTCCCAAGCACACCGACGAGGAGCGGTTCTTCCTGCGGCTGATGCTCCTGTACGCCCTGGCCCTGCGGCCGGGCCTGCAGGCCAAGGCCAGCGATGTCGCGGACTACCTCTCCACCAACTACCCCTACGAGTGGACGCAGTTCCCAACCAACCTCCCCGCCATCCGGCGCGCCCGGGACATGATCCTCTCCGCCGCCGAGTCCCAGTTCGGGGAGACCCCCATGGCCGCCCCCCTGGCCTACGTCTATCACCACCACGAGACGCTCAAGATTGAGAACGTGTCCAACTACGGGGAATGCTACGCTCGTGCAGCGGGCCTGGTTCGCCTCCGCCACTTCCACAACGAGGACCAGGCGTGGCGCGAGAGGCTGGGCCTGCACCAGCTCCATCAGGCCGAATAGGCCGTCCCTCACGGAGCGTCGGCTGCCACTACGGCGCTGATGCATCTGTGGCTGCGCCTGAGCGCCGCCAGGTCATCGGGCTCCTCCAGCTCGAAGCTGACAGTGCCCTCATAGCCGGCGGCCAGCAGTTCCCGCATCAGCGCCCGGTAGTCGATCACGCCGGTGCCACACTCCCGGTGATCCCGGAGGTCCTCCGACTGCACGTCGTGCAGGTGCACGTGCCTGATTCTGCCCGCCAGCGAGCGTACATGCCGCGACAGCAGGGGATTGTAGGCCTCCGCAATCGCCGCCGGCCGGCGCTCCTCCTCCGACAGCAGCCCCCGCAGGTGCCCCACGTCCACCGTCGCTCCCACCGCCGGGTGGTCGATGTCGTGGATCAGGCTCGCAAATGCCTCCACCTCCAGCGGGAAGCCCGTCTCCACCGTCACCGCGCTGCCCAGCTCCCCCGCCAGGTCGCCCAACTCGCGGTATAGCTCCACCACGTCCTCCCGGTACTCGGCAAGCTCATAGCCCGGCCTGGGGATCACGTGCGTGGTCATGGTCGATGCTCCGAGGCTCGCAGCCCCGCGCAGCGTCCCCCGAAGTTGCTCCCGCGAGGCCCCGCGGATCGCGGGGTTCGCCGAGACGGGAGCGACCTCCCAGAAAGGCGCGTGGACACTCACGTCCTCAAATGGCGCCAGCAGCTCCGCCAGCTCCTCACGGCCCACCTCGTCCAGGTCGTCCAGCCACACGCCCGGCAGATCGCCCTGGCTGTGGCGATAGCCCTCGAAGGCCAGAAGCTCGACGCCCCTCAGACCGAGCTCCGCGCCGAGGCGTACCGACTCCGCCAGCGCTCGGTTCGGCAGCGAAGCCACGTTGAAGCCCAGCAGAAGGCCGCTCATGCATCATCCCTCGCCCGGCGGCCGACCCAGCAATCGGACGTAGCCCTGAGTCAGCAGGTAGCCCTCATCGCTACGCTCCACCAGCGTCCCGGTGATTGACACCACGTCTCCCTTGTGCAGACGAGCCAGGACCGTGGCCTGGGCTTCGGAGCAGTGCGCGACCGTGTCGGCCGCCCCGTCGCCCTGGGCGCACCTGACCCGCAACGTGTAGCCGCCCTCCTCCTCGTTGCGCTCCACGTCCTTGACCGCGCCCTGCCAGGAGACGACCCGCCCCCGGTACCCCTCCCAGAGCTGCGCCAGCTCCAGATGCGTGTGTTGGCTGTCGCGGCCGAACACGGCGTTCACGGCCTCGAACGACAGCTCAGAGCCCCGGCCCATAGATC
>JBNGDZ010000410.1:0-4815 GCA_049975765.1 Armatimonadota bacterium | reverse complement strand
TCGGTCATGCGCCTCCACGGGCGCGTCAGCATCGGACTGCGTCGCCATCGCATCAAAGACATCTGTCTCCCTCCACCTCAAGTGGTCTCAGCACTTCTATCCGAGCTGTAGGATAGCACATTAGCGTCCTCCTGTCAAGGGCTCTACATCAATACTATCAGGTTCTTTTCGGAAGATGATTTATGGCATTATCAGCGCCTGCGTGCGAGTGTGGGGCTGTCGGCAACGGCTGGGGCTGTGGGAGCCCCGGTGGTGACCGAACGCGCCACACATTGAGTGCCTCCAGAGCCGCTCGAGCCGGCTGGGATGACTGCCCCGTGCCCGCGTCGGGGCGATCGCGCCGTGAGGTGCTTGCGCAGGCATCAGCAGCGGGACGAGGTGCATCCGCCGACAGAGCCAGGGCCGCAGGAGGTGTCAGACGGAAGTGTCCGGAAAGATGCTCCTCCTGCCAGTCGAGTCGGATCGGTGTTGGGTCTGATGCCGGCGGGACACTGGGCGGGTGACGCAGGACTCTGGCTGTGTGGGCGGCTTCACCCTGGCGGCGAAGTTGCCGAGAGATACGGTGAGGGACGGCCTGGCGAGGGCGCGAGAGGCATCGCCTGGCGGGAACCGCGAACTTGGCGTCTCTGCCTCCCTACCCGGATGGCGTGGCTGTCACTCAGAGCAGCGGCCGAGGTGACATGCCGGTCGCCACTATTCGCAATCTCCATTGACAACAGGAGCGATATGTCCCATACTGATTGTGGATGAGGCTCCAATCTCGCCGGCACCGAGGGCCGGGGAGAACCGTGCCTGTCCCTCGGAAATGTCACATACGAAGGGAACGTCTGCCAGCCTGCAGTGTCTAAATGTACAGAACCACCGCACACGCGAGCCAATTCAGCGTACCCATCTCTGATCTGCACACCAGGATAATGGGCAAACTGCAGACGCTGACAATCGTGGTCCTGTCTATGGTTCTGCTGAGCGCGCCTGTGGCGTGGGGTCAGCAGGCTGACGGGTTCTTCATCGAGAGCATCACGCCTCGGGAGAGCATCTCGTCGACCGACGACGAGAACCAGTCGGGGCTGGTGCCGAATGCCAACGAGTATGAGATCGAGCTGAGCCTCCCGTCGGGTATGGCGCTCTACCAGGCCTTCGAGCGCAAGGAGGTCGACGTCGGCGGTGTCTGGTTCGATACGGGGATCGCCGAGGAGACCCGCACGGAGGCGACGCTCTCGCTGGGCTCCCGCACTCAGATGAGCCTCACCCGCAGGGAGACCACCGTCACCGACGTACTGGATTCGCTGCTCTCGGATCGCAGGGTCACAGCCATGCAGTTGCAGCAGGGCTTCGGCGGCGGCGGCTCTGCCGGCCAGTTCACCCTGTCGCAGATACTGACCGCCGAGCGCAAGGGCTATGCGGACGAGCTGCGCACGCTGGTGCGCAGCGCCGCGCTCCAGACTGGGCTCGGCGGAGGCATGAGCTTTGCGGCCAACCTCACGCAGCGGCAGTCAGAGGAGTCGCCGCTTCGACTCGATGAGACCGCCTACACCGGCACCCTCAAGATGCCGCTGTCCGGCGGCGAGGGTGTGGCGCACTACGATTACCTGCACCGCCTGGTGGAGGGCCGAAAGCTGGAGACGCACGTCTTCGACCTGAAGGCCCCCTTCGCCGTTGAGGGAGGTACGGCGCTGGCGGAGCACCACCTGAGCGAGAAGATCACCGACAACACCGAGGAGATCCATCGCATCACGAAGTTCGACGTGCCGCTGGACATCGTGCGCAGCGGCGCGCACATGGCCTTCAACGAAGAGACCAAGATCAAGGGCGGCGCTCGAGACGAGAAGAGCGTGTTGAGCCTCAGCACGCCCATGAGCATACTCGGCCGTGAGTCGACCCTTGAGCATATTCTGACCGAGACGGTGAAGGGCGAGGCGTGGACAGAGCAGCGGGTCACCCGGCTGGCCTCGCAGTTCAGCGGTGGACAGGGTGTGGTGGAGCGGACGGAGACGGTTCAGCCGCAGGGCGAGAGCCTGCGCCACCACGAGCGCCTCCGCTTCGCGACGCCGCAGATAGGCCTGGCGGACTTCATGTCGTTGTCGGCCAACCAGGTGCGCGACAAGGTGGACGGCGACGAGACCTCGCGAGTCTCGCACATCGCGCTGAACGTGCAGCCTTTCCAGCCCCTGGAGGTGCAGGCGGGCTACACGCTTTCGGAGCGGCCCGGTGCGCCGGAGACCAGCAACCGCGACGTTCAGACCATGCTTACGCTCTCTCCAAGCACATCGCTGCGCGGTCAGATCGCGGAAGCGGAGCAGGTGGACGGCTCGCCGACCATCCTCCGCCACCTGGAGCTGGCGCGCAAGCCGGGCGGACTGGACATGCGCGTGGGCTACACCAGCTACGGGGCGCAGGAGCAGCAGGAGGATACCGCGGTCAACGCCGAGGTGAGCCTGGGCGGCAGCTCGGACCTGGGCCTGCAGGCGGCATACGCTGAGTTCGACGAGAAGAAGAAGCAGCCGCTGGCCGAGCCGAGCACAAGCGTCGAGTTGCGCGCCGGCGACCCGGCGCAGGTCGGCCTCCGCGCGGGCTTCGTGGAGCAGGGCAGTCGCGCGCAGCCGGAGCGATCGATGGGACTGGCCACGGGCGCCCTCGGCGGCTCACTGGTCCTCGACTACATCCGCAATCCGCTCGACCCACGCGGAAAGCAGACCATGCTCTCCGATGTCTACGAGCTGGGCTACAAGCGGCAGATCTTCGGCAGCGTGGGCATGGACCTGGGCTACCGGTACTTCCTGCCTCATGGCCTGGACTCGGAGACGGAGCACTTCTGGCAGCTCAAGTTGGACGGCGGGCAGGAGGACAGGGGTGGGCAGATCGCGCTGTGGTACCGGTCCGGGCACTTCGTGCCCTACCCGAAGCGCGGCGAGCCGCCGGCATCGCTGCTGGACCTGACCTACAAGCGCCGGTGGCCGGGTGACGAGGGCAAGCTGATCGTCACCGTGTCGCGGGAGGAGCCGCCGGAGATGAGCGTCGGCCTCGATGACAACGTCGAAGCTGAGGTCAAGTACGAGATGCTCTTCTAAGCGAAGCCGACAGGACGCTTTCGACGGGCCCGCCGATGCTGGCGGGCCCGTTCTCGTCGGCGGCCCCTCGCACACGGCATAGGCCACGTAGGCTGCCTCCCCGACCTCGAACTCTGCCGAGCCCCCGTCAGGCGCGAGGCTCACAGCACGACGCGTGACCACCTTGGGCTCCCCACCCGGCCTCATCGTGCAGGATTCACACCTCTGCGGCGCGCATATTACAGATGGGCACCGGGCCGCCAAGGAGGACAGCCGTGGAGTTCTCACTGCGCGATCAGATCGACGACCAGTACACCGTCCTGGAGAAGTACCGGGGCGGCATGAGCGTGGTGTACATTGTCCTTGATGAGTTCTCCCAGAAGCGGTTCGCCGTCAAGACGGTGAAGGAGGAGATGCTCGAGGACCGCACCGCCGTGGATCGGTTCGCGCAGGAGGCCCGCACCTGGATGAACCTCGGCCACCACGATCACATTGTGGAGGCCATCATCTACCGCGAGATCAAGGGCCAGCCATTCCTCTTCCTGGACTACGTTGACGGCCCCAGCCTCGGCGACCTCATCGAGGCCGAGCGCACGCTCTTCCCCCCCCAGGTGGTGGACTACGCCCTGCAGGTGTGCGAGGGAATGCAGTACGTGCACTCCGCGGAGGTGGGCCCCGGCGACAGCGGGGTGATCCATCGCGATCTCAAGCCCGCCAACATCATGATCGAGCGCAGTGGCCGGGTGAAGATCACCGACTTCGGGCTGGCGAAGGTCTACGGCGTCTCCACCCGCCTCACCGACGCGGGCATCGGCCTGGGGACCTACGTCTACATGCCCCCGGAGCAGTTCCTGGACGCTGCCTCCGCCGACCGCACCTCGGACATCTACTCCTTCGGGGTCGTCCTCTACCGTGCACTGACCGGCAAGTATCCGGTGCGTGGCGACAGCGTGGGCAAGCTCATCCACAACATCCTGGAGAGCGAGCCGCCCAGGCCGCGCGAGTTGCGTGAGGACCTGCCGGTAGCCCTGGAGCGCATCATCCTCCGGTGCATTGAGAAGAAGCGCATCGACCGCTTCGACAGCTTCGCCGAGCTGCGCGAGGCGCTCCTGGAGGCTCAGGACGAGATCGAGCAGGCCTATGCCGACGGGGACGTGCTCCTGTGCACCGTCTGCGGCTACCGAACGCAGCACGACTACGTCTCCTGCCCGGTCTGCGCCGCGCCGATCACGCACGCCGATGCCCTTGTAGGCATCACGGCCGATCGGCCCGAGGAGGAGCAGCAGCAGCCGGAGCCCCGCTCCGAGGAGCCCTCCCGCACCCCCGAGCAGATGCAGCGCTCCGAGAAGCTCTATCAGCGGGCGGTCGCCCTTCGCGAGGAGGGCGAGCTGCGGGAGGCCCTCGATCTGCTGCGCCAGGCGGCGGACCTCAATCCCGAGTTCGACGACGCCCGCACACTGCTGGACGAGGTGGCGCTGGAGCTAGCCCGTGGCCGTGCGGACAGACGCCGGCCCGCCTACAACTGGCCCATGTTCCGGGGCAACGTCACGCGCTCGGGTTTCACGCCGGAGACGGTGGTGCCGCCGCTGGTCAGGCGATGGCAGGTGTCGATCGGCTCCTGGGTGCTCGGATCGCCCTCAGTCTCCAATGGCGTCGTGTACATCGGCACCCGCACGGAGCGCCAGGGCAACGTGGGGCGGCTGTGCGCGCTGACGGCGAAGCGCGGGGAGATGCTCTGGGACTTCGGCACCAGCTACGAGATCAACAC
>JBNGDZ010000409.1:0-4823 GCA_049975765.1 Armatimonadota bacterium | reverse complement strand
ACGTCGGGTCCACGGCCTTGTCGGTTGAGACCATGATGAAGCGCTTGACTCCGAAGGCCATGGCGAGCTCGGTCAGATTGTCGGTCCCGAGCACGTTGTTGCGGGCCGCCTCGGTGGGGTGCTGCTCCATCAGGTAGACGTGCTTGTGCGCGCCGGCGTGGAAGATGACGTCAGGCCGGTGCTTCCGGAAGACGCGCCTGACGTGGTCCTCGTTGGTGAAGTTGCAGATGACCGGCGTGAGGCGGACGTCCGCCGCCGCCTCACGCAGCGCCAGGTAGATGCTGTGAATGCGGTTTTCGCCGCGGCCGAGCAGCACCAGCTCCTCGGGGTGGTAGCGGCAGAGCTGGCGGCAGATCTCCGAGCCGATCGAGCCCCCGGCGCCGGTCACCAGCACGGTGTGGCCCTCGACGTAGTTCGGATCGAGCTCGAGGTCGATATCGGTCAGGGCCCGGCCCAGTAGGTCCTCGTACCGAACGTTGCGCACGTCCGTCGGAGCCGGGTCCGAATCCACGCGCTCGAGCAGGCGCGGGAGGGTCAGCGCCTCCGCGTCGGATTCACGCACGTGGTCCAGCATCCTGCGCAGCTCCTCACCGGAGGCCGAGGGAGTCGCCAGGATGACCTGATCGATCCGGTGGCGGCTGACGAGCTCCGGAAGGTCTTCGCCGCTCCCCAGAACTCGATAGCCGGACACGATCATCCCGTGGAGCCGCTCATCGTCATCGACGAAGCCGATGACCTGAGAGGCGGTCTCTGACGACACATCGAGACGCCGGGCGAACGAGGCCCCGGACTGGCCGGCCCCGTAGATCAGGGCGCGCTTGCGCTCGCCATTCGCGCGTGCGCACTCGATCGAGTGCAGGTGGCGGCGGATCTGTCGCCACCCGAAGCGCGTCGCGCCGATCGCCAGGACGCCGAAGGCCCAGGTCATGAACACGATGCTCTTGGAGAAGACGGTGGGGCGCTCGAGCCAGACGACGGTGCCGCTCAGCACGGTGGCCACCGAGACGGCGAGCACGATGGCGACAGCCGCCTCACTCCGCGCGTACTCCCACACGCGGTTGTTGAGGCCGAAGAGGTAGCTGCTGACGAGCATCAGAGGGGTGAGGACGATCGTCACGCGGACATAGAAGTCCCACCACACGCCGGGAATGCTGCCTTCAAAGCGAAGCCAAAAGGAGAGGAGCAGCACCGCGTTCACGATCAGGGCATCAACGAGCAGCAGGAGCAGTCTGTGCCACTTGATGCCTCGTTTCCTTACCACGGATGTACCCGCTCTCGTGTGGGAGCCGTGGCCCGCGTTGCGTCATTCAGTGCTGCGAGGAAGGGGTGACTGCTGCGTACGTGCCGCGGGACGTCCACGGCTCTGGCGATGCGCACGGATAGAGTATGATTGCGAGAGCAGACATAGATCGGAGAATGACAACGAAACTATGAAATAGGCCAAGTGATCGAGAAACCGCCACAGTTTCCCATGGAGGCCAGCGAGGGTCTCCCCGTGTTGTGGTGGCTCCCGTTTGTGATGCTCAGGACAGCGACCAGGTGATAGGAGGGCCATCCAATGCGCGGTACCACGTCCTTGCCGATTGGGGGCAGAACTTCCCCTCGCCTGCAGGACCCCTAAAAACCCCCGCCCCCTTCGAGATGCCCGCCGCCGCTCGTGCATCGCCCCGCACGCACCACGACGGTGAAGCGGTACTCGGCACCCAAGGCCTCCACGACGACCGTCTGCATCCCCGGTGGGACACCCCAGATCCGGTAGAAGCCGTTCGCGTCGGTGGTGTCCTCAAGGTCGGGCTCACCCTCGATGTAGACGCGGGCCCCGGCAACAGGCTCGTACCCCGCGGGGGGCGTGTCGTCCGCGGAGATGATGACATCCCCGCCGCTCGTCGCCGCGTAGACGTAGCCGTCCACGCAGCCGGTGCTGATACACACGCCGCCTTCGCAACCCATGCTCACCACAATGGCCAGTGGTAGCAGCAGGGCAAAGAGCAACCAGATTGTGCCCGTGGACCTCGTCATGCTCTGCCACGCCCTCCTTGGCGTTGTATGTGTCCGATGACGCCAGAGTGCGGGATCCCCGCGTCGAGATCCTCACTGCGACAGACTGCAATCCCCGTACCACGCAGCCAGGTCAGAAGCTGACCACGGTGCGGAGCTGCAGCAGATCGCTGTTGTCCAGAGGCATCCCGCCCGCGGGCACCTCGTGTGCCCAGGTCAGACTCGTCTCTAGCTCCTCCGTCAGCTCCCTGCGTACCGACAGCAGGAAGAGCTTGTCGTAGGTGATGTCATCAAGCGGCGAAGCGGCCCAACGATCCGTCTTCGCGGAGAGCCAGTAGTGCAACAGCTCCGCCGACGTGCGATCGCCGATCTTGCAGTCCGCCCCCAGAGCGAGCGCCTTCACGTTCGGGATCGCGAGCGGCTGGTATATCCATCGCTCGTATGGGATGATCGCAGCGTCCGGCACTCGCAGCAGCCTCTCGTAGTAGGGATGGATCGAGGAGTACACCACATCGTACTCGGGATCCACCTCAGACCAGATGCCCCGGAATGAGAATCGGTCAATCGAGGGAAGGTCGGCCACCACCAGAAAGGCCTCCGGGTTCTCATCCTCGGGGTGGCTGCTGGTCGGCCTGTTGGCGTGTTCGGTGAGCCGCGCATACTCGGCGAAGAGGTTCCTGTCGCCCGCGTAGTTCCACCACAGGTCGATCCCCCACGCGTTCTCGTCCCAGCGATCCCCGTCCTCGGTGTCGGTGGAGTAGCCGTTGATCAGGTAGGGGACCCCCACCGACCAGCGGGGCCGCCGGTACTCCAGATACGCCGACGCGTAGCCATCATTGTTGGAGGACCAGGGGTGAGACAGGTGCTGGTAGTTCGCGCCGCCGAGGAAGAACTGCAGCTCCAGATCGTCGGCGAGGACGCGCTTCAGGTGCCCGTGCAGGCCCTGCTGCGACAGCCGCTGATTGTCCACGACCAGCCCCAGCCCGTAGCGCTGGAACTGCCGGCCGATGGTCCACTCGGCCTCGGTGGGCCAGTCGCCGGGGAACATCACCCAGGCCTCGTCGAGGTACACGTCATCGACGCCGTAGCCGGTCTCCGGATCGGGGGGCCCTGGAGGCACAGCGATGGGCGGTCCACGCAGGATCTCCGATCCCAGAGCGGAGAGCGGCTGGTCATTGTCGGCGTACTTGAGCGCGATGCGCCCGAAGGCGTCGTCGCCGACGTACCCCTCGGCGCCGAGCTTGGCGGTCAAAGCATCGAACTCCAGGTCGAGGCTGAGGCCGCAGACCGTGCCGATGCGGTAGTCCACATAGCCGAAGGGTTTCGGGAAGCGGACCCGCTCCTCGAGACCGTCGAGACGCTGCTGCAGGTCGGTGACGTCGTCGCGGAGGTTGCCGGTCTCCTCCTCCAAGGTGTTGAGCTCGTCCTCGAACTCCCGGAGCAGCCCGTTGACGATCTCCGCGATCTCCTCATCGTCCAGCCCCGGACCGGCTGGCCCCGGTGGTCCCGCCTCGCCCTGCGGCCCCGGCGGGCCCTGTGGGCCGGGCTCGCCGCGCGGCCCCTCTGGGCCGGCCGCTCCCCGGGCACCCGCCTCTCCGGCCGGGCCCTGCGCCCCCACGCCGGCCGCCATCTCAGGGAATCTGTCCAGGAGGCGCGAGATGGCCATGGCGAACTCGTAGCGCGTCATGGCGCGATCTCCGCGGAAGCCGCCGTCCGGATAGCCGACCAGGATGCCGCGGTCAATGAGCATCTGCACTGCGTCGTAGGCCCAGTGGTCGAAGGGCACCAGACCCAGGGCCTCCTCGGCATCCTCGGTGGCGACCTCCTCGTCCCCGGGCGGTCGCGGGCCTGGAGTGGGGGCAGTCGCCCCGTTGGCCAGGCGATACTCAGGGCCTACGGGGGTGTCGGATGTCTCTGTCGCCAACGTGGCGCCGTCATCGAGCGTGCCCTGTGCGCACAAAGGAGCGACCGTCAGAGCCACCACTGTGATCACTGCTGCAACTCTGGCTGCGATCTGCACTTTGCCGTCACCTCTCGGTGCAACACCGTCAACGCAGATCAGTCCGCTGCTCGCTCAACTGCCTTGGCGTGACCTTCAGTAAGTGTCACCCACCAGCCTAATGAGCACCTGCCACGGGCCGGTGGCGGGTACCGCAGTCATGTCGAGGCATGGTGTCAGGACCGTCGCGGCAGGGAGGAGTTGCGACAGGGGAAAACCTGGCTACGATGCTCACCGTTTCCCAACCCTCCCGGGCTGGCCCTTGACGAATCGTGATGCCGCGTATCTCGCGTTCGACAGGAGAATGCGGCCGGGGAAGAACGCCCGACGGGCGTCCCCCGCCAGATAGCATCCACGCACACACTATGATAGGCATATTCCGGGGCCCCGTCAATACTCCTCCCTGTAAAGAATCCGTTTCTTCGCGATTAAGAAGGAGGATAAGACGCAATTCCGGAACATACCTGGCGGCGTTGAGGGCCTGGTGTGGCCATGAGTCCAGGCGCTCGGCGCAGGATAGCTCTCCGCGGGAGCATCAGACACAAGACGCGCATCGGATGTGCCACCAGTTGAGGCACGCGCTCACCATCGACACCGAGGACTGGCCCGCCCTGATGTGCTCCTACCTGGGGCGGCGGACGCGTGTGAGCGGGCAGTTCGCGCGCTCTGTGCACCGCGCGCTCGATCTGCTCGACGAGTATCAGACGCGCGCGACCTTCTTCGTGCTCGCCTCACAGGCCGCCGAGGAGCCCGAGCCGATACGCGAGATCGCCGACCGCGGGCACGAGATAGCGAGCCACGGCTGGACGCACGCGAAGCTGAAGGC
>JBNGDZ010000408.1:0-4831 GCA_049975765.1 Armatimonadota bacterium | reverse complement strand
CATCTGCTCCTCATACAAAGCGCCGATCCCCTTGTCGGCCGCGGCGCGCGAGAGCTCCCGGAAGATGCTCTGCACCCGGGCGATCGCGCTCTGGTAGGCGCGCCGGTCCTCCATCACCTCCACCGAGATGGCGTCCCAGTGCCCGCCGACGCGATCGGTGCCCATGGCCAGGGCGATGTCACAGCACTGCAGGATCCACTCCTTCATCCGCTGCCGCGGGGCGGGATGGCTGTGAGAGAGTCCGTGGAAGCGATGGGTGGCGACGCCGGTGTAGATGTCAGTAATGGTGACCCCGTGGCGCTGCGCCTCCGAACGCACCTGGGCCGCGGTCTCCATCCGGTAGTCCCGATCCCCCGAGAAGAACGGGTCCAACACGTCGGCGCAGAACTCGTGGTTGCGGAAGCCGACCTCGCGCGTCAGCCGCATCCAGTTGCCCGGTCGCTCCCACCTCCGAGTGATGAACGCGCCGTTGATTCCCAGCTCGATCCGGACCTCTCGTGCCATCATCTCACCCTTCTCATTGCTCCGCCTCGAGGTGGTCCACGTACCACTTTCCGTCGATCTTCACGAATCTGATATCCCAGGTTATCTGGATCTGCTGCTCCTCCTCCGTGTCGAAGAGAGACTCCTCGATCACGAAGCGGTACTCGGCCTCGTCGACCTGTCGCTGGTCATCCTTGCTGAAGCCGCGGTGCTCCAGATGCGGCGCCTGTTCCCACTCGACGGTAGCCCATTGCTCCTTCATACTCGGGCTCATCAGCAGCTCCATGGCGTCGGGGTCATCAGCCGCCAGCGCCGCCATGAAGCCGTAGAACGTCGGCAGCAGAGACGCCTCCACGGAGCCGGGGTCGAAGCCCTCCACGCTGGCTCCGGCGACTGCCTCGCGTGCCTCCTCCAGCCCCTCCTCAAGGCCCCGCATGATCTCGCCGATCTCCGTTCCCTCGCCTCCGGAGGGTCCCTCCTCACCCGGCTCCCAGATCTCGACCTGGTTCTCGGTGGTCTGCTGCGACTGCTTCTCCGCCTCCTGTATGGCCCAGCGGCCGAACAACCAGAGCCCCACGCCACCAAGAATCAGCAGGACCAGCACCACGATGCAGCCCACAATCCAGCAGGTTGCGCTGCTCTTCTTCTTCGGCTCCTCGGCCGGAGGCTGGGGGCCTGGAGGCGGTTGAGGTGGTGGTGGCTGGGCCTGGGGAGGCTCCTCGGCCTCCTCCGGGGCACCGGGCCGCTCGGCCTGCGGCTGGGAGGGCGTCGGCTGCGGCGTTGGAGTCGGGATGCCGGCCGACGGCGGCATCTGCTGCGTGTCCGCCGCGGGCGGCTGTGCGGGTTCCTGGGCTGGCTGCGTCTCTTCCTCCTCCTCCACGGGAATGGTCGGCTGGTACGGCGGCTCTGCGGGAGCCGCTTCGGCGCTCTCCGCCTCGTCCGACGCCTCCTTCTCGGGGGCCTCGCCGGCGGGCCTCAGCTCATGGCCACACTTCGGGCAGAACCGCGCGTCATCCGGGACCCTTTCTCCACACTCGCTGCAAAACATCGACGCGCCTCCTCTCATGCGGGCGCCCGCGGTGCGGCTCGGCGATCCGGGCGTCCGACCTCGTCACGGCCCCCTCGACGGCGGTGCCCTGCTCGTCGCAGCCGGCCTCGCTGCTACTGACAGCGGCCGGGCGCGGCATGTCGTCGCTCTGCACCATCATGATCGACGCGGAGGGCTCCCCGGGGGAGTCCTCCCGGATCGCGCGCAGGAAGAAGGCGAGCATCAGGGCGAGGCCGATCAGCAACAGCAGCACCAGGCAGGCCCTGCTGCCCGCGACCTCCACACCGATATCCACCTCGTGGTCCGTCATGCCGTAGGCCCTGGAGCGCCTCTCCGTGGCCTCCCATACGCGCTCCTCCCATGGAGTCTCCTCGGGCGGAGGGGGCGGCGGAGGCCTCGTGTCCACCTCAACGTCCACGGACACGCCGTAGGACCGCCCCAACGCCGCCAGGTCCTCATCGATCTCCGGGATGGCGGCCTCTGCGGCCTGCCCTGTCATCTCACGCAGCCGTGCCGCGTCGGCCTCCTTCATGCGCGTTCTGGCGCGAGCGATTGCGCCAGTGCCCGGAGTCTCCATGCCGGTGGCCTCGGGCAGCTCAGCAGGCGCCGGAATCTCCGGCACCGAGCTCGCCGGCTCCGCGGGCTCGGGGGCCTCCGGGACGTCCCCGGTGCCAACCATGCCCTCGGTCCGTGCTGCCTCCATGAGCTCCTCGAGCCGTTTCGGCAGAGGCGCCCGCGCCCCGCAGTACCGGCAGAATGCGGCGCCCTCGGCCAGCTCTCTGCCACAACTGGTGCAGCGCATCGTCTCTCCACCCCCCGCCGCGGGATCAGTGCATGACCTGCCCGCCGGTGACGTTGATGGCCTGCCCCGTCATGTAGCTGGCGGCGTCCGAGGCCAGGAAGACCACCACGTTCCCGACGTCCTCGTAGGTGCACCCCCGCCGCATAGGTACCTGCTCGACATACCTTTGGCGCACCTCGTCCTCGGTGATCCCCCACCGCTCGGCGTACTGAGCGTAGAGGCTGTCCACCCACAGCGGCGAGTCCAGCAGGTTCCCCGGGCACACCGAGTTCACGCGGATGCCCTGCTCGGCGAACTCCAGCGCCAGGCTCTGGGTCAGCCCGATCCCCCCGAACTTGCTGGCCGCGTAGGCGGAGTTCTTGTAGCTGCCCTTCTTGCCTGACTTGGAGTTGATCTGGATGATGGCGCCGCTGGTGCCCAGCTCCATCATCTTCGAGGCCGCGTGCTTGGCAACGATGAAGTAGCCGACCAGGTTGACCTCCATCACCCTGCGCCAGTCGGCGACGTCGAAGTCCGGTGTGTCGCCCGAGATCAGGATGCCGGCGTTACTTACCACGATGTCGAGCCCGCCCAGGCGCTGCGCGCACCGCTCGATGGCCGCCGCCACGGACTGCTCGTCCGTGACGTCCATCTGCGCCGCCATGGTGCGCCGGCCGGTCTGGGTCGCCACATTATTGGCCGTCTCCTCGGCCCCCTCCAGGTTGATGTCGCCGATGCACACGTCGCAGCCCTCGGTGGCCAGTCGAAGAGCGAGTGCCTCCCCCAGCCCCTGCGCCCCGCCGGTGACCAGCGCCACCCGTCCCTCCAGGTGCCTGCACTCTCCCTCAGCGGCACTCGGGCAGCCGTGCACGTGTCGCCGCAGCAGCGTCTCCTCGGCCGCCTTGGTCCACGCCCCCGCCCGATCGAGCTGCGCCGCCACCTCCGGCTCCACGTCCGCGAGCTCCTCCAGGCGCGTCAGCGGGAGGTCCGCCACGTGCGGGTAGATGACCGCCTTCCCGGTCAGCTCGCCCTCCCTGACCGCGCGCAGGCCCTCCCAGACCGCGCCGATCCCGCCGATGGCGGCCACCGCCCGATTGGGGGCGAGATCCCCGCGCTCCGTCATGTCGATGGTCGTCCGCAGGTCCTGGATGGCCGAGCCGCTGGTGCCGGTATAGCGCACGCCCTTGAGCGCCACGTCGGAGACGTCCATCTCCACCATGGTGCCGCGCGCCACACCGGCGAAGATGTTGTACATGCCCCTCTCGCCCAGGTAGCCGGCGCTCTGGCCGATGACCGGGGCCGCCGGCACCAACACGATCACGTCATCGAAGCCCTGTGGCGCCAGCTCCGCCATCCGCGCCCCGGTCGCCTCCGGCCCCAGTGCCGCCGGATTCATCGTCACCAGCTCGCGGCCGCTCCTCTCCGCCAGCGCACCGTAGCGCTCCGGCAGGGTCGCCAGCCGCTCATCGTCGATGTCCGTGGCCACCACCAGCGAGGGCCCGTCGGCGTGCTCCAGCGCCCGCTGCACGTGCATCTGGCCCATGGGACCCGCCGCGCCCACGATAAGCATCCTCCCGCCGCTGACGGGCTTCACGCTGCGGGTGGAGGCGTAGGCCTCGGAGACGTCCAGGCCCGCCGCGCCCACGTAGCGGATGCCGTCATAGTGCACGCGCCCGGCATCCACCGCCACCGGTCGTTGCAGCGGCTCGTCGATCATCAGGCACAGGACGCCGTCATCCGCGAGGTGCTCGGCCAGCGATTCCACCTGATCGGCGCTGGGATCGAGCAGCACCAGGTCGTCGATCCCGCCGCGCTCCTCGGCGATCTCGGCCAGCTCCTGCTCGCTGGAGGCGCGGATAACGCGCACGCCGTAGGAGGCCGCGGTCTGCAAGAGCTCCTCGGCGCCCGCGGGCGGGTTGAGAGCGACGATCACTGAGGGGGCCGGGCCGTCGGCGAGTCGCCCCGGCCGGAAGCCCTGCCGGCAGCCCTCTCCGCCCACCACCGCCGCGACACCGCCCTCGGCCACGTGCCTGCGGTGCTCCACGCGGTAGGCGCACACCACGCAGGCCCAGGGCTCGGCCAGCGCCGCCTCGGAGTAGCCGATGTCGTCGGGGATGGGGATCAGGTAGCAGCCGTCATCGCCGTCGAGGATCTCCCGGCCGATGCGCACGTACTGCTCCAGCCCGCCGTGCAGGGCGTAGCCGAAGGCCAGGTTCTCCCCCTGATAGAAGATCTCCGCCTGCACGACGAAGCGGTCGCCGACCTGGAAGTCACTCGCGCGCTCCTCGCCGACCTGCACGATGGTCAGCGCCACCTCGTGGCCCAGCACCACAGGATCGCTCTGCATGTCGCGGCCGAAGATGCGCGGGTGCTCGGGTCCGAGGCGCACCACCTTGATGTCCGAGAAGCACAGCCCGCATGCGTCCACCCGTGCCAGCAGCTCGTCGGGGCCGACCTGGGGCATCTCCCACTCCGCCGGCCGGCGTTCGTCGCCGAGATTCTCAAGGCCGGTCCCGTAC
>JBNGDZ010000407.1:0-4832 GCA_049975765.1 Armatimonadota bacterium | reverse complement strand
GGATTGAGGAGGCATTCCAGTGCGCGATAGCACACCAAGCCCTGAGACGGTCGGGACAATCAGGCTCGATCCACCGGGCCCCTTCGTGGCCGGCAGCCGCCATACACTCACCCTCACCTACACCGCCGGCGCGTCCGGCGTCGAGGTCGGCGGCGGCCTGCGCATATTCCCGCCCCACGTCGGGCACACCTACTGGGAGTTGGGGAAGGTCACCGCGGAGTGCTCGCGCGAGCGCGCCTGCGTGGACGTGGAGACCTTCAACGACCGGCCCTACACCTTCCACCACTCCAACCCGCCCTACATCCGCCTCACCGTGTGGGGCGAGCCGCTGCGCGAGGGCGACACGATCACCATCACCATCGGCGAGCACGGGGGCTACTCCTCGGGCTATTTCCGCCTGGCCCGGGTCGCGACGCACGCCTGGTGCGGCTACCGCTTCACCGCATCCGTGGATGTGCTCGGCAACGGCCGCCGGCCGCGGGAGTACGACCGCCCGGACGCGTTCGTTGAGCTTCCCGACACACCCACCCTCGACATCGTCGCCGACGCGCCCGATACGCTCCACGTGGTGGCGAGGCCGCCCGGTGAGGCGGATACCGATCAGTTCGAGCTTGTCATCTCGGTCCGGGATCAATTCGGGAACCTCGCCGAGTACGAGGGCACGCTGCGCGTGGAGTGCGATGACCCGGACGCCTCCCTGCCGGACGCCGTGAGCGTGAACGAGGGCGTTGGGCTGTGCGATATCCACTCGGGGCGGCGCCCGGAGGGCACCGCACGGGTCACCGGCTGCCATACCTCTGCGCCGAGGGCCCGGGTCACCCTCTACGACCCGCGCCAGGAGCTGATCGGCACCTCCAACCCCGTGGTCCCGCAGTTTGCGGGCGAGGAGCGCGTCTACTTCGGTGACCTGCACGTGATGAGCGGGCAGGGCCGGTCGGGCGGCATGATGCTGGCCGGTACCGAATACGCCTACCGCTGGGCCCGCGATGTGCAGGGCCTCGACTTCTCCGTGGTGACCAACGGTGGCGGCGAGGGGTCATGGGAGGAGGACCTGCGCCTTGATGACGAGTTCGATGAGCCGGGGCGCTTCATTACCATCCCGGCCATGGAGCGTGGCTTCCGCCGCGGGCACAAGAACCTCTACTTCCGCTCCAGCGCTGGCGTGCCGGCCATGCCCCGGCTGGAGATCGAGGAGATGTTCGAGTGGCTGGCCAAGCTGGACGTGCCGGCGCTGGCCATCCCGCATCACACCAACTGCCACTCCGAGACCAGCCGCTACTACGGCTGGGGCCCACAGGACTTCACCACCTCCGACCCGCGCTTCGAGCGCCTCATCGAGATCACGCAGGACCGCGGCTCCTTCGAGCATGACGAGGTCGGCGGCGCGGTCTCGCTGGGCGGCAACGGCTCGTCGGTGCAGGATGCGCTCGCGATGGGCTTGCGGATGGGCTTCGTCGGCGGCACCGATAATCACCGGGCCCAGCCGGGCAGCAAGCGCTCGAATCTCGGTGGCCTGGTCGCTGAGGAGATCATCAACGGCGGCTACACGGCCGTCTTCGCGCCTGAGCTGACGCGCGAGGCGGTCTTCGACGCCCTCTGGGACCGCTGCTGCTACGCCACCACCAGCGAGCGCATCCTGCTGCGCGTGAGCCTCGGCGAGCACTTCATGGGCAGCGATCTCTCCGCGGAGGAGGCCGCGGAGTTCGCCGAGGAGCGCAACATCCGCATTGAGGCCGTCGGGCGGCGGCACATCGACCGCATCGAGATCGTGCGCAACAACCAGACGGTGGAGTCGGTGGAGATCGACGAGGAGGAGGCCACGCTCACCTACACCGACCCGACACCACTCGCCGAGGTGCCGGCCGTCTCCGAGCAGGCGCCGGACGTGGTGTTCTACTACGTGCGGCTGATCGAGGCCGACGGCAACCGCGCCTGGTCCAGCCCCATCTGGCTGGGGAGGTAGCTGCAAGCGATGCGCGCCTGGCAACGGCGACGGGTGGCGGGGCCATGGGTGGCGCTGGCCACGGCGGCCGCACTTCTGCTTCACGGTGCGTGCCTGGCGGATCGCGACGGCCGGCGGCCTGTCCTCATCGTGGCCGAGGAGGCCCCGCCGGCCGCCGAGCGAGTCCAAGACCTGCAGCTGCGCATGCGGGGAGATCGCGGGCCGTGGGCCGGTGATGCGGAGAGGTTCTTCACCGGCGCGTTCATCGGCCTGATGGCGCACGAGGCCGGACACCTGCTCGCCAACGCGCTTGTGGGGAGCCGTCCCCACGGGGTGGAGGTCGAGTTCGCCGGCATCCCCTTCTTCACCATAGAGCCCGGGCATAAGCTCTCGGACCGCCAGCACTACTTCACGGCGCAGGCGGGCTTTATGGCTCAGCACGCGGTCAACGAATGGCTGCTGGAGAGGCACCCGGACTTGCGCAGAGAGGACGATCCCACGCTCAAGGGCCTGGCGGCCTTCAACTTCTGGCTGAGCGTGGGCTATGCCGGCTCCGCCATCACGCAGTACGGTCCGCACGAGCGGGACACCAACGGCATGGCGGACTCGCTGGGCTGGGATGAGCCGGCTGTGGGGCTGCTGATCCTGACGCCCACGCTGCTGGACCGATACCGATACGACCATCCGGACGAGGAGTGGGCCCGGGACGCCTCCCGCGCCGTGAAGCTGCTCATCGTGGGCCTCGCGCTGGCGGCTGACTGAGCGGGAAGCGGACGGGGCGACGCAGGGCCCGACGGAGGGATCATGATGCTCGATAAGCTGCTGCAGGCGGTCAGGCCATCGGCTCGCTCGAGCCGCCATCTCGCGTGCGTGGTTCTGCTTATGGTCGGCATTGCGGTCGCCTGGGGGCAGGTGACGCTGCCCGACGGCTGGGAGACCACCGGAGAGCTCGCCGAGCGCGATGGCTGGCTGGTCGCGCAGGAGTCCGCCGTGGTCACGGGGCCTGCCGAGGCTCTCTCGGAGACATCGATGCTGCTCCGCATGGGCGCACTGGAGCAGCCCCTCACGTGCACCGTCGAGGGCAATGACGGCCAGGGCCTTGAGCTGCGCGTGCAGGCGCTCGACGCCGAGTACCGCGTCGGCCTGGTCGGCGAGACCATCGCGCTCCCGGACTCCTGCCTGGAGCTGCGGGCGCCCGACCCGGGGGGAGGCTGGCTGTTCAGGAATGAGTACTTCATCAGGCCCCATCCGCACTGGTATCGGGGCGAGGAGCGCGAGGACCTGCTACGGCGATGGGACGAGCTCCCGCCGGCGTCCGCGCATCCTCTCGAGCTGAGGGTGGACGCCCGCGATGGGCGCGTCGGCCTCTGGGTCGATGACCGCTACGTCGCCGGCCTGCCCATCGAGACCCCCGACCGGCTGCAGCTCGCCCTATCGCCGGGCAATGCCATCTCTGGCATCCAGGTGGCTCAGGCGCCGGAGCAGGAGCGCTACGTGCGGGTCGGCCTGCGCGGCTACCGGCGGCCCGGCTCGTGGGAGGTGGTCGATCTGCACGCAGCGCCCGACCTGGCGCGGGTCGATGGTGTGCCCTTCGACCTCGGCGCGGCTGGTGACCGGATCGACGTGGGCCTGTCGCGTTGGCTGGGGGAGTCTGAGGGCCCCGAGGGCTATACGGAGAACTACTTCACCCGCAGTGCCTTCGACTCCCGCCCGGAGAGCATTCTGCTGGCGGTCCCCACTGATGACTACTGCCACGCGCATCTGCTGTGCGCGGTGGATCCGGACCCGGCCAAGACGCCCGTGCTCAGCCTGCGCCTGACGCGCCTGCTGGAGGACCTCTATGACTCGGGCGGGCGTGGCAGGGCCATCGCGGACTCGTCCATCCGCCTGCAGCGCCGGGGCGGCCGCTGGCCCGACGGCTGCACGCAGGTCGGGACGGTCACGGCCACCACACCGCAGGGGCGGATGGACCTGCCGCTGCTGCAGGTCACCATTCCGCTCAGGTGCGGGCAGATTCAGGATGTCCTGGAGGAGGAGGGCATCTTCTACCGGCGCTCCACGCAGCACCTAGATCTGGAGCTGACCAGGCAGCTGCACCTCGTCAAGACGACCAACCACTCTCACCACTCGATCCTCCCGGTGGGCCCGCCCAGCGGCGTCCATGTCCTCGCGCTAACGCTGGAGCGGTCGCCGGTGAGGGTCCGCGTGCGCTCCCGCCAGGTCGGCCAGGTCTTCTACCAGTCTGAGCGACCGGCGCTCTACGTGGAGATGACGAATCTCCGCGACGCGCCCTTCTCCGGGACGCTAAGCTGGCGCATCAGGGACTTCTACGGCGAGGTGACGGAGTACCGGCGCGAGGTAACGGTCCGGCCGGACGGCAAGGCCCACGCGGCTCGGATCGACCTGCGCCCCGAGCGCCTCGGATGGTTCGGGGTGGAGCTGTCGCTGCGCAACGCCGACGGGCGAGTGGTGTGGGAGCATCCCACCAGCTTCGCCATCCTGCCCCCCGACACGCGCCGGGCCGAGGACAGCCCCTTCGGCACCTGGTGGTTCCGCCGCATCCACATCGGCAGCGATGACGCGGGAGAGGTGGCACCATTGCTGCGCCGGATGGGCGTGCGAAAGGTCAGCCCCTCCGGCAGGGGGCCAGACGCCGCGGAGCTGGCCAGGTACGGGCTGCGTATCAGCATGCTGCCCGACTTCGCCCGGCGGGGCGAGAAGGCGTTCGAGATGCTCGATGAGGCTGTCGCGGCGCATCCGGACGCCCAGTGGGCGCTGGTCTTCCACGAGTGCGGCTTTGGGCGCGCGCCGATGTTCCCGCCGGAGTTCATCGGTCGGGAGGTCCCGGAGCTCACCGAGGAGCAGCGGGAGGCGCTCCAGGAGTGGATCG
>JBNGDZ010000406.1:0-4839 GCA_049975765.1 Armatimonadota bacterium | reverse complement strand
GAGGCCCGCGGAGACGACGGCGCCGTATGGCTGGACGATGCCGTGGAGCTGTTCTTGGAGCCGGCGCCCGGCGGCCCGTACTTCCATTTCATCGTCAACGCCGCCGGTGACGTGCTGGACGAGGAGGGCAGGGACAGGTCCTGGAGCTCGGGCCGCGTGGCGGCCGTGCGGACCGACGAGGACGGGTGGGCGGTGGAGCTGCTCGTGCCCTGGGAGGACCTGGGTGGGCGTCCCGACGCCGGCGATACGTGGCGGCTCAACGTCTGCCGGGATATGCCGCATCAGGGCCGCTCTCTGACCTGGGCCCCGCTCGAGTCCAGCTTCCACGAGCCCGAGAGCTTCGGCGAGCTGCGCTTCAGCAGCGAGCCGCCGCCGTGCGCGCCTCTCTCCGTGCACCGGACCGCCGATCACGTGCTGATTATCGACGCGCGGGCCGGTGAGGGAGCGCACGTATCCGCCGCGCTGCGGCAGGATGGCGCTGACGTGACGGTCGCCGACACCGACCGGGACGCCGAGCTGCGCCTGGCCATCCCCCAGCCCGGCAGCTTCCTCCTTCGTCTCGAGGCGACCGCTGCGGACGGGAGCATGACCTTCCGGCAGGAGGTGCCGGTGATGCGACGCGCGCCGATGGAGCTGTCGCTGCAGAAGCGGCTGCTGACGGGCCGCGAGGTGACGCTCGAGATGGACTGCGAGGCGCTGGCTGTCGCGCCCGAGCGCTACCGGATGACGGTGGCGGGGCTGGAGCCGGTGGAGCTGCAGGCGGATGCCGAGCATCCGAAGATGGCGCAGATCACCGTGGACATCTCGGAGCTGGAGCCGGGCGAGGTGAGCGTGCATGCCGAGGCGCTCCGCGGCGCCGAGATCGTGGCCCGGGCCGACACGACCTTCGAGCTGCCGCCACGGCCGGAGTGGGTGGGGAGCGACGTCGGGGTCAGCGACGCCCTCCCCGAGCCCTGGACGCCGGTACGAACCTCCGCCGACGGAGTGAGCTGCTGGGGGCGGGAGCACCGCTTCGGCGAGCAGCCCCTGCTCTCCGAGCTGACCACGGCCGGAGAGCAGGTGCTGGCGGCGCCGATGCGGCTGGTGAGCGTGGTGGGCGGGCGCCACCAGGTGTGGGAGGACGTCAGCCTGCAGTGGACCGACCGATCGGATGCCGCCGCCACCGGCGTCATCACCGCCGGGTCGGACCTGGCGACTCTGCGCCTGGACCTGCGCTGCGAGTTCGACGGCATGATGCGCTTCGACCTGTCGCTGACGCCGCAGGCGGGCGAGGCTCTCCAGGAGGTGCTGCTGGAGATCCCGCTGCGGGCGGAGCACGCGAAGTACCTGCACCTTGCCAACGCGAGCTGGGGCGGATCGGTGAGCACGGCGCTGCCCGGGGAGGGCTGGGAGCATCGCTTCATGCCCTTCGTGTGGCTGGGCGATGAGGAGCGCGGGGTGCAGTGGTTCGCCGAGTCCGATGAGGGCTGGCGGCCGCGCGATCCGGATGCAGTCATCACCGTGGATCGCCGCGAGGGCGTCGCCACGCTGCGGCTGCATATGGTCGAGGAGCCGCTGGCGGCGGGGGCCGAGTTCCGGACCACCTTCGGGCTGCAGGCCACGCCGGTGAAGCCGCTGGACCCGGACCATCGGCGCTGGCACATCACCCACGGGGCCTTCTACGGCATTGAGGATCAGCCGGCCTCCGCCGTAGCGTATCTGGCGTACCCGGCGGAGGGCAACATCCTGCTGGAGCGGGGCACGGTCGAGATGTGGGTGAAGCCGCTCTTCGACCCGCAGGTGGAGGTCGAGGAGGCCACGCGCGGGCGCTTCAATCGCGAGCTGCTGAGGCTGGAGCTGGACAACGGGGACACCCTGGGCTTCTACTGGAACATCGACGACCGCTGCATGAGGCTCTACACGCGCGTGGACGATGAGGTGAAGCTCGTCGTGACGTCGGAGGCTCCCGAGCCGTGGCGGCAGGGGCAGTGGCACCACGTGGCCTTCACCTGGGGCGAGCAGGCGACGATCGACATCGACGGCCAGGCCGTGGCCTCGCGCGAGTGGCAGGGGAGCCTCCCGGGGACGCTGCAGGGGGCGCGCCTTATCCTCGGCTCAGCCGCCGCCCACAGCCCCTGCGAGTTCGCGGTCGATGAGCTGCGCATCAGCGACAGGCCGCTGGACCTGGCGGGCGAGCCACCGGCGGACATCGAGCCCGACGAGCGCACGCTGCTCCACGACGGCTTCGACAGCCCCGCTTCCGAGGCCGCCGACGTCGCCGCCACGCCCGGGCGTGAGATGCACGGGCGCGAGCAGATCACCTGGGTCGAGGGCGTGGCCGGCGGCGCCGTCGCCATCGGCGCCCCGGACGCGCGCCTGAGCCTGCTGGATGACCTCAAGCGCAGGGGCGTCAACACGCTGGTCTTCCACCAGGAGTGGACGGAGATACAGGCCTACGGCACCACGCAGATGCACCGCGAGAAGCTGCACAGCCTGGTGGAGGCCTGCCACGAGCGGGATATCCGCCTGCTGCTCTACTTCGGCTACGAGCTCTCCGACGCCGCGCCGGAGTGGGACCTGTATCGCGACGAGGTGCTCGTGAGGCCCCGCCGCGGCGGCTATCAGCGCAGGGACATCCCGCAGACCGCCTACATCTGTTGCTACAAGAGCCCCTGGAAGGAGTACATCCTGACCAGCATCGCGCGGATGATCGAGGAGTTCGACATCGACGGCGTCTACCTGGACGGCACCACTGAGCCCTTCGCCTGCGCCAACGAGCTGCACGGGTGCGGCTACGTGGGGCCGGACGGCGAGCGGCATCCGACCTATCCCATCTTCGAGGTCCGCGATCTGATGCGTCGGATGCGCCAGATCATCAGGTCACGTAAGCCCGAGGGCCTCATCTCCGCCCACATGTCGGCGACCGTCTCGATCCCCACGCTTGCCTTCGTGGACACCTACTGGGATGGGGAGCAGCTCGACGTGCACGAGCACGGCTTCCGGCTGCCGCTGGACGCCTTCCGGGCCGAGTTCATGGGGCACAACTGGGGCGTGCCGGCGGAGTTCCTGTGCTACCAGAACCGCCCCTTCACCGTCGAGGAGGCGCTGGCGCTGGCGCTGCTGCACGATGTCCCCGTCCGGCCCTACGCGCGATCGGAGATCCTGGAGATGATGGCCAACGTGTGGGACGCCTGGGAGGCCATCGAGATCAACGCCGCGGAATGGTTCCCCTACTGGCAGGAGGACAGCCCGGTGGCGGCGGATGACCCCGACCTGCTGATCTCGACCCACGTAGGGCCCGGCGGGGCGCTGATCGTGGCGACCAACGCCTCCGGGGAGACGGCCTCCGCCCGGCTGACCATCGACCGGGCCCGCGTGGATCTGGGCGAGGCGGTCACCGCCACGGACCTGATTGCGGAGCGGGAGCTGGACTTCGACGCGGGCGCGCTATCGGTGGAGATCGACCCCTGGGAGGCGGCGATAGTGCTGCTGCGCCCGGCGGAGTGAGGCCTCGTGCCCGGCATTGCCGGTCGCGGTCGCGAGGGTGGCGAGTGACCTCACAGCCTTCACGCTGGCCAGGGCGCCCTGCTCGAAGCCACACGCCATGCAGGCGTGCAGCGCCGCTCCACCACTGTCGCTCCCCAGTGCTTACGGGTTTCCGACGTGCCCGCTCACATCAGCCAATCCCGGGACGGACCCGGAAGGTGCCCGTGCTCGGACAGCGAAGGTGTCGGCCTGGAGGGACACCATGAGCAACCTGTCTCGTTGGGCCGCGGTGATCGTTCTTGGAGTACTGGCGGCGGGTGTCGCCGCACAGCCGCTGGAGATGCGCGTCTGGGTCATGACCCCTGGAGAGCGAGACGTTGCATCGCTTGCTGAGGCCGGTGTGGGGGCCGTGGTCGTACCCCCGTCGGCCGGCATCGACGTGGGGGCCCTCGCTCAAGCGCGCGCGGCCGGTATGCGCTGCCTGGCCGGCATCTCGCTCGACGGGCCGATCCCCGGACCGGACGGTGGGGACCTGCTGGCGGCCAACCCGGACTGGCTTGCGGTGGACGCCGCCGGCGAGGCGATCGCCGGCCGCCCCTGCTGGGCGGTCCCGGAGGCGCGGCAGGCGCTGCTGGCACACGCGCGACGCCTCGCCCCACAGATGGACGGCATCGTGGTGCTATCGCTGCCGGAGCCGTCGGCAGATGAGCGGCCTGCCAGGGAGGCCGGCTTCAACCCGCCGGTGCTGGCGGCCTACCGGGAGCGCTACGGCGGCGATCCGCGCGAGGCGAAGGAGGGCTCCCTCGAGCACCTGCTCTTCGTGCGTCTCAAGGGGCGGCTCATCGTCGACCTGTTCCGCGAGCTCAGCGCGGCCGCCGAGGTGCCGCTCTACGTCGCAATGCCCCCGGCCGATGCGCACCCTGAGACGGCGGCGTGGCGTCACATCGATCTGCGCGTGCTGCTGGCCGAGGACCTGGTGGACGGGGCCATCCTGGTCTCAAGAGAGCCGGTCGATCTGCGCCGGTATCGGCTGCACACACAGCGCCCCATCGTGGCGGGGCTGATGGTGCCTGGTGATGCCGGCGCCGCTGCCGCGACGGTCATGCGCAGCCGGGACCTCGATGTGCTGCTGGTGGCTCTGGGCGGCCGGCCCGCAGCCGAGTGGCTGGCGGCATACGGGCGGGCGGAGGAGGCCTACCGCCGAGCGCGCGAGCAGCGCCTCCAGCTCGCGAAGGCCGTGGAGAGCGGAGAGCTTCGGGTGGTGGCCGGCGTGGAGCCCGAGGGTGAGCTGGATCAGGCTACGATTCACGGCGTGGCCCAGAGCTTCCAGGTGGGCGAGCCGGTGGCAGTCAGCGCCGTGGGGCTGCTGTGCAG
>JBNGDZ010000405.1:0-4848 GCA_049975765.1 Armatimonadota bacterium | reverse complement strand
GCGCATCAGATCCAGACACCGCTGATCCCCGGGACTGAGCTGCACAATGCGCTTTCCGGGCATTACGGCTGCCTCGGATGGTGCGAGAGTGGTGCCAACCGATGCAGTTGGCAGCCATTCGAGCGCACCTCAAGCTACCACGAGTGACGGCGCATCATTGGACCGGTCGGCCCCGCATTCCATCTGTCCCGCTCCCCCCGGATCTGGCACACGGCCCACCGCATGGTGGGGAAGGCGCCTGGCGCCGGCTGTCGAATGCTTACTGGGAATGGTTCTGTGCTGGCCTGTGGTGTCCGTCGTAAGACAGCGAGACGAGTGGCGTCTGTAGTGGTCGCGTGGCTGGTCGTGGCCGGTGGTGTGTCGGGACAGGACGTGCGCCTTCGCGCGACCAGTTGGGCCGGGCCCGAGGAGCTGGCGATCGAGCGCCGGAACATCGCGGAGTTCGAGCGAACGCATCCTGGCGTTGACGTGCGGTTTGAGACCATCCCCCAGAACTACAAGGAGAAGCTGCTCACCAGCTTCGCCGCCCGCACTGCACCGGATGTGCTGCTGCTGGACGCCATCATTGTGCCCTCGCTGCTGGAGCGAGGGGTGCTGCTGGACCTGATGCCTCACTGCCGCCAGCACGGGGTGGACCTCTCCGGATACTACCAGAACGTGCTCTCCATCGCCCGCCGGGGCGAACGGCTCTACGCGGTCCCGAAGGACTTCACTCCGCTCGTGATGTACTACAACAGGGATCTCTTCGATGAGGCCGGCGTCCCGTATCCCGCCGGTGACTGGACTTGGCGCGAGTTCCTGGATGTTGCCAGGCTGCTGACGCGCGATACAGACGGTGACGGCGAACCGGAGCAGTACGGGACGGTTACCTATCCGGAGCCATTCGCGTGGCCGCCGTGGATATGGAGCAATGGTGGCGACTTCCTGAACCCCTCCGGGCAGCAGGCCACCGGCTACCTGGACTCCCCCGAAACCGTCGAGGCGCTGGGGTTTCTGGCGGACCTCCACCGCCGGCACCACGTGGCACCCTCCCCTGCCGCCGCGAGCTCCATGGGCGACGACGTGGTCATGCTCTACACCCAGCGTATCGGGATGATCGTCAGCGGCCACTGGCTGCTGCCGATGCTCCTGAAGTACATCGAGTCCGGCCAGTTGCGGGTCGGCGTGGCGCCGATCCCCCATCCGGCGGGGAAGGAGCTGACCACGGTGCTTTACGCGGCGGGCTGGGCGGTGTCGGCGCAGACGGAGCATCCCGATCTCGCCGCGGAGCTGGCGATCTACCTGGGCAGCGCAAGGGCGAACCGGCGGCGCATGCAGCGGCGGCTGGCCATCCCGGCCAATCGCTCGCTGGCCGAGGAGGTGCTGGAGAAGGATGAGACGGGCCTGGAGCGCGTCTTCTATGAGCAGGTACCGCGCGCCCGCAAGCCATGGGGCGCGGTTGTGCCCGAGTTCAGCCGGGTGGAGGAGATCGCGGCGGACGCATTCGAGCGCGCCGTGATCGGGGACGGGAATCTGCATGATGCGCTGCACGAGGCGGCGGTCAAGATCGATCGCGAGCTTGGGGCTGCACAGGAGACCGCGGGGGCCAAGCACGTGCGCATCCTCATCTTCGTGCTGGCGGGCCTGGCGGGAGCCGGCCTCGTGGCGGTCGTGTGCATCTTCGTCACCAGACGCTCGCGGCGCCCGATGGCGGTGGCCGCATGGTCGTTCTTGGCGCCATCGCTGGCCCACGTGGTGATCTTCCTGCTGGTGCCCGTGCTGTTCTCGCTATACCTGGCCTTCCACCGGTGGAGTATTGTGGACCCCACTGTCCCCTTCGTGGGCCTGGCGAACTTCGCCGAACTGCTCCGTGACGGACGCTTCTGGAACGCTCTGGGCAACACCGCCATCTTCTCGCTGCACGTGCCCGTGGCCATGGCCTTCTCGCTGGTGGTTGCCATGCTGCTCAATCGGCCTCTGCCTGGCGTAGGGGTGCTGCGCACCATGTTCTTTCTGCCCAGCATCTCCTCGCTGGTGGCCATCGCCATGACCTGGAAGTGGCTGTACAATCCGGACTACGGGCTGCTGAACTACCTGCTTCGCCTGGTGGGGATGGAGCCGGTGAACTGGCTGACGAATCCCGGCTGGGCGCTGCCGGCGGTGATGATCATGAGCATCTGGAGCAGCGTGGGGTATCAGATGGTGCTGTTTCTGGCCGGTCTGCAGTCGATCCCCCGGCGCCTGTATGAGGCCGCAAGGATCGACGGCGCCGGGCCGCTTCGGCGGTTCTGGCACGTGACCGTGCCCATGCTGCGCCCCACGATCCTGTTCGTGCTGGTCACCTCCATGATCGCCTCGTGGCAGGTGTTCACGCCCATCTATGTGATGACGCAGGGAGGCCCGATGCACGCCACGGACGTGGTGGTCTTCCACATCTACCAGAGCGCGTGGGAGTACCTCCGCATGGGCTATGCTTCGGCGATGGCCTGGGTGCTGTTCGTGATCCTGATGATCGCGACCTATCTGAAGATGAGGTACATCGGCGGGGAGGAGGGCCTCTATGGCTGAGGCCATGCGAGACAGGTGTAGGTGGGCCTCCGTCCTGGTGTTCGGTCTGGTCGCGGCCCTGGGGCTGACGATGCTGACACCCTTCGTGTGGATGGTCCGCACGTCGCTGATGGACGAGCTGGAGGTGTTCTCATATCCTCCCCGGCTGCTGCCGGAAAAGCCGTTGTGGCGGAACTATCCTCAGGCGCTGACGCTGTTGCCGTTCGGTAGGTTCTTTCTGAACACGGCCATCATGGCCGGGGGGATGGTAGTCCTGCAACTGGTGGTCTGCTCCATGGCCGCCTACGCCTTCGCCAGGCTGCGCTTTCGGGGCCGCGACACACTCTTCACGGCCTATCTGTCCACCATGCTGATCCCGCAGATCGTCACGCTGATCCCCGCCTATCTGGTTGTGCAGAGCCTGGGCTGGATCGACACCTACTGGGCGCTGATCCTGCCGTTCGCCCACAGCGTGTGGGGCACGTTCCTGTTGCGCCAGTTCTTCCAGAGCCTGCCCCCGGAGCTGGAGGAGGCGGCGCGGTTGGACGGCGCTTCCGAGCTGACCATCCTGTTCCGGATCATCCTGCCGCTGGCGAAGCCCGCGCTGACCACGCTGGCGATCTTCGCGTTCCTGTCGGCCTGGCAGGCGTTCCTGTGGCCGCTGCTGGTGACCGACAGCATGCAGATGCGGCCGGTGGAGGTGGGGATCGCCATGTTCCAGAGCCTCTACTCGCGCAACTGGCCCTACCAGATGGCGGCGGCGGTGACGGTCATGATTCCGGTGGTGGCGCTCTTCGCCGTGGCGCAGCGGCATTTCATGAGAGGCATCGCGCTCTCCGGAACGCGCGGGTAGCCGTCAGGGGCCCGCTCGCGAAAGGGGCTGGGCTCTCCCCGGCGGAATACGCGCAGGACGCGTCCGGTCTATCATGCCAGGAGGATGAGAATCACGTGGTCTCTCCAGTGATGCACCTTAGCCCCCAGTCGTGGGATCTCAAGCCGGCGCACGAGTGCTCTGACGGGAGCGTGGATGTGCAGCCGCCCCTCGGTCTGGACATCCGCGCGGTCGAAGAGCGGTGTCGCAACAACACCTATGAGTGGCTTCCCCGGATGTACGATGAGGAGGAGGGGGCGTTCTACGGCTACTACGATCCGCGCTACGGAGACTTCTCCGATCCGCAGACGGCGAACCTGATCGCCCCGTGGCAGCTGATGGCCGCCTACGATCGTTACGACGATGCGGAGCAGCTCGAGCGCGCCGCCTCGGCCACCACCTGGCTGCATGAGAACATGGTCGATTCCCACCCCATGAGCCTGGTGCTCGGCGGGGTGCGCGACAATATCAAGGAGCACCAGCTCTGGACGAAGTACACCGGCGACTTCGTGGTGACCAACCTCGGCCTGTTCGAGCGGACCGGCGACGAGGAGTATCTTCACAGAGCCATCCAGAGCGGGAAGTTCCTTCTGCAGGCACAGCACCACGATTTCGCGCCGCTCTACGATCGCTGGAACGAGGTCTGGCTGCACCGGGGATGGCAGACATTCGGCCGCACCATCGGCGCCATGCTTGGCATCTGGGAGATGACCCAGAACGAGAACTGGCTCGACTGGGCGGTGCAGTGGGGCGACTACGCCCTGGACCTGCAGGACAGCAACGGCTGCTTCCACCTAATCAACCAACAGTACTACAGCAGCGACATCGCAGCGGATGAGATGCGGGCCCTGGTGTCTCTGGCTGAGCATACGGGTGATGAGAAGTACGGCTCAGCAGCCGTTGACTTCGCCGACTGGCATCTGCAGCACCAACGGGCCGATGGCAGCTGGTACGTCGCCATGGACCGCCATAACATTCCGGTGTCCGAGTATGTGGGGCCGGGCGACGTCCCCAACATCGGCATAGCGCTGCTGCGCATACACGACCTCACAGGGGATGGCAAGTACCTCACCGCGACCGCCAGAGCCATGCGCTACGCCCTGTCGAAGCAGGCCCTGCCCGACGAGGAGCATCCCTACCAGGAGGATCCCCATATTGACTGGGGCTTCTGGTCGTGGGACCCTCCATACGACTACACCATGTCTCCGGACCAGTCCACCCATCATGTGCGCGGGTTGTGGTTCTTCCTCGACTACTGGGCGGCGCTCTCCGAGGAGACGAGGGCCGAGGTGTGTGAGGAGTTGGATCGAACCGAGGCGTAGGAGGGTGAGTGAAGTCCACGGCCCCGGACAAGGGCTGCCGGGCAGGTCGCCTTGACAATAATAGATTCATATGTTATATCAATATGCGTGTCAGCATAGTGTTTCGGGCCAAGGTGGTGAATGAGACAC
>JBNGDZ010000404.1:0-4861 GCA_049975765.1 Armatimonadota bacterium | reverse complement strand
GTGATGCATGGGAGCGAGGAGGATGAAGTCGAGGGGATCGCAGTGGGGTGGATCGCGTCCGAGCGAGCCGTCCGGGAGGCCGAGGATCGGGGACTGAACCTCTTCGTGAGCCATGAAGGCCTCTTCTACGAGCCGCCGCAGGCGGACACCAGCGTGGAGGAGACCTTCCAGGCGCGCAGGGAGATGCTGGATGAACTGGGGATGACCGTGGTGCGCTGCCACGACACCTGGGACCGGATGCCGGAGATCGGGATCCCGGACGCGTGGGCGACCTGGCTGGGGTTTGAGGTCGAGCGAGCCGAGGAGGCGGAGGCTAACCAGAACCTGGCGCCCCACGGATACGAGCTCTCCTCGCGGATGGCCTACTACCGGGTGTGCCTCACCGGGGGCATGGCGCTGGACCGGCTTGCGCAGGTCGTCGCCCAGCGCTGCACGGAGCTTGGCCAGTCGGCGGCGCTGGTGGCCGGCGACGGCTCGCGCTTCGTGCATCGGATGGTCATCGGCACCGGCGCCATCACGCGGCTGACGGAGATGATGGCACTGGAGCCGGACTGCATCCTGGCGACCGATGACGGCGTCAACTGGACGCGAGATGTGCTCTACGCGCAGGGGATGGACGCGCCGCTGATCGTGGTGAGCCACCCGGCGTCGGAGCTGCCTGGCATGATGCGGCTGGCCGACCACCTGGCCGAGCGGTTCCCGGACGTGCCGGCGCGGTACGTCCCGGTGGAGTACCCCCGGACCATCGCCGCCCGGTAGCGCGGAGCGCGGTTACTCCATCGGCACGTCCATCTGCTCGGCCGCGGTGCGCATCCGGGCCATCATCTCTTCCAGCAGCGCCAGGCTGTCGTCGGTGAAGCGAGGCTGCTCGCCGGTCACGGCAGTCTCCCAGGCGGGTAGAGCCTCTGCGGCCTGCCGTAGACCCTCGATGTAGGCGCGGAAGCCCGCAGCGGCCCGGTCGCGCTCCTCGGGCTCGACCGCACCGTCAGGGGCGAGTGTCTTGAGCGTGTGAAGGGCCGCCAGCGCCTGCACGTAGCCGTGGATGACTCTGGTCTCCTGGACCACGCGCGGATCGCCGACGCGGCGGGCAAGCACCATGGCTGCGTCGGCGTCGCGCAGGTGCGACGATAGCTCCTCAGCCGACTGGATCTCGCCCCACGGTGCCGGGAATACGCCCCACTTGATCTCACCAAGCGCGGGCAGCTCTCCGGCCATCAGCAGCTCCGACACCGGGCCCGGATGGCCGCGACGCACTCCTACGGGCCACTCGGAGCCGTAGACGTCCCAGGCGACCGGCCCCAGCGTCTCCGCCCACTCCGCAAACGCCTCCGGCTGTGCCAGGCCCTCGCGCACGGCCCACGAGCGCGCGAACTGCCGCGGGGTGCGACCGAAGGCGTTCCAACTCCACTCCGCGGCGGCCTCGACGTTGAAGCGCGCAAAGCGCACTCGTGGCGTCGCGTAGCCCATGACGCCGGAGAGGCCCTCGGAGACCAACTCGGTCATCCGCGCGTGCATGAACTGCGGCCCGGTGAACGGCTGCACCGGGCGGACTGCGCCCACGAAGCTGGGAACCACGCCCACCCATCGCTCCTGGGCGGCCTCCGCGAACAGCGGCGGGATCATCGGCCGATCCATGGCCGTGTACGTCAGCAGGCTGTGGTAGTAGTTCACGCCGACCTCGGTCGGCAGCTCGGCGAGTACCGCCTCGTTGCTGCCGTGCGTCTCCTCGCTGGTCATCACTCGCAGGCGAAGGCCCGGCAGGCGCTCGCGTGCGAGCTGCCAGGCGGCCAGAATCGCGCGCGCCTCGAGGACATCGCGATCGGTGCCGGCACAGTCGGGGCACTGACAACCCCCCTCCCCATGCAGATTCTCGGCCATCCAGACCTCGACGGTCGTCACGCCGCGCAGCGAGCCCAGCTCCACCATCCAGTCCGCGAGCACGGGAGAAAACTCCGGGCGGGAGTAACAGATGGCACCTTCGCCGCCGCCCTGCGCGCGAAGCTTTGGATAGGCCTCAAAGAGGCCCTTTCCGGAGAGCTGCTCCAGGTGGAGGATCGCCGGCACGGGACGCATCGCGAGGTCAGGGCCGAGTTCGACCATCGGCTCGCGGCCATCCTTCAGGCGCGCCTCACCGCGGCCGTCGGGGGTCACGTGCAGCCACGAGATCTGCTGGATGAGGTTGAGCTTGCGGTGGGCCATCCACTCAACCTCGAGGAAGTTGTCTGATCCCCACAGGCCCCGGTCGGGCATGTCCGGCCAGTCGGTGACCGTGAGCACCGGAAGCTGCAGCGTATCGCCGGCGGCGCGGGCTTCTATGAGCTGCGAGAGGGTCAGGGCCCCGTAGTAGAGGCCGGGCGGCCGCAGGGCGGTGACCACGAGCCCACGGCCCGAGGCGCGGGGGCGGATGCGGTAGGCCTGTTCGGATGCGGGGAGGTCCCGCAGGCGCTCTGCTCCCGGGCCACCGAGGACCAGCCGGATGGTGGCCTGCGGGGGGGCATCAGCCTCCCCCACTGCGCGGCGGAGCTCCGCCACCGCGGACCTCACGATGGGCGCCTCGGTATCGACGGCCGCAATCCGCACGGAGCCACGAGGAACGCTGCGGGCGGCGGTGAGCTCGACCTCGTGAGGCAGCGGCACCACGTGGCGCAGCCACGCGCGGGCGGCGTCAGGCGCCAGTTGCTCCGCGGGCAGCCACGGAGCCGGAAGTACCAATATCACGGCGAGCGCGAGTGCTTGCATGGTGTGGGCGTATTCGGTGGGCGGCTCCGGGACACCTCTGCGCGTCAGGGCCGAGGTCGGCTGCTGTGGGGCTGCACTGGTGGCCCGGCCCCCTCCACGCGAGCGCACGCGGAACCGGCAGGACCGTCCACCTTCAGCGATACCGAGGACCCGTGCTGCCGGCAATCAGCAGTCGCCGCTGCTCGACCCGTTCGTCGGGGTCATGTCGTATGATATAATGCAGCGGTCGTCGGCGGGCGAAAGGAGCTGAGAGCATGAGCAACGCTGCGTGGACGCACCTGGAGGAGTGCGAGGTCTCGGACTTCGATGACCGCCGCTCCATCGACCTCATCGGCACTGACGCCATCCCCACCACATCCGGCTTCAGCGTCGGCGTGGCCTACTACACCGCCGAGGAGTTCGGGGAGCTCCAGGTCCATGACGACCAGGAGGCCGTCTACGTGATCTCCGGCGAGGGCGACCTGCGCGTGGGGGACGAGGTCGTGGCCCTCCGGCCCGGAACAGCCGTCTACGTCCCACCCGGCACCCCGCATGGTGGCCGCCGCACGGCTGACGAGCCGGTGATGGTCGTCTACGCCCATGGTGCGGTCTGACGCATCCTCCCGCAGCGTTCACCGCCCTGCGGGACCCATCAGGGGATGAGACTGCGCAGCGCAGAGGAGGCCTCGCACCCGGACCGAGGTGGTGTGCACTGGCGTGGTGCTGAGCGTCGACAATGACAGGGAGCGACGAGGAGCGCTTTGAGGACAGGCAGCCGCGGCGCAAGCTGCGGGCCACGGCCGCCGTGACGCTCATCGGCGGCAGCTCCTACGTGGCCCTGGTGGCTGCGCTGGTGCGCTCTATCATCGTCATGCGACTTATCGGCCCGCGCGGCCGCGGCATTCAGCGGCTGGCGGGCCTCTACAAGGGCTATCTGTCCAACCTGGCCATCGGCTGGCGACACGGCGTCTCCAAGGAGCTGCCCATGGCAATCGGCGCCGAGGACGCCCGACGGGCGGCGCGGGTGGAAGACACGGGCTATGTTGGTGTGGGCGTCGCCTCGTTGCTGGCCGGTCTGGGGATGGTGGCCTACGCCCTGTGGCTGTCCCCTCACGCGTTCGGGACGCGGGTGGCGCTGGCCATCGGCGGGGGCCTGCTGGTGGCCGACGAGATGGTGGCGCTTTACTGGTCGGTGCTGCGCTCCTGGGAGTCCTTCGGCACGCTGGCGCTGGGGGAGCTGGTGCGCACATTCAGCCAGCTCGGTCTGATGATCCTGGGTGCGTGGCTGCTCGGCGTCACGGGGGTGATGCTAGGCTGGCTGGCGGCCACGCTGATCCTGCTGGGCTTTCTCGACTACGCCTCCCGCATCAGAGTCTCGGTGACGGTGGACTGGCAGCAGCTCTGGGGCCTGCTGCTGATCGGCCTCCCTGTGGCGCTGATCTCCTTCGCCGACATACTGCTCCGCTCCATCGATGGCGCGGTCCTAGTTCACTTCTACGGCGAGGAGCGCTTCGGCCTCTACACGGTCGCCATGCAGATGGCGACGTACCTGTTCGCCCTTCCACAGGCGGCCGGCTTCGTCATCTGGCCCAAGGTTCTCGAGTCCTACGGTGCTGAGGCCGATGGTGAACGTCGGAGCCGGCGCGTCCTGCTGCCGACCATCGCCCTCGCCTCGGTCATGCCGGTGATCGGCGGCACGGCGTGGCTGCTGATGCCCGCGGCGGTGAACCTGCTGGTCCCCGCGTTCGCGCCCTCCGTCCCGGCCGCGCAGGTGCTCAGCCTGGGCGCCACGTTCCTCGCTCTGCCCCTGGCCAGCAACGCGGCTCTGGTCGCGAACGACCGCGAGGCGGTCGTCATCGCCACGAAGATCGCGGGCGCCCTAGTCGCCGGCGGCGGCACCCTGTATCTGGTGACCCACGACGCCGCACTGACCAGCGTCGCTCTGGCGGCCTGCGCCGGTTTCACCGTCGCGGCGCTGCTGTCACTGGGGGTGCAGCTTCAGGAGATCATCCAGCGCCGCCAGCAGTTTGCCCGGGAGCTGGTTCTCGCTGTCGCACCCACCGGGTGGGTCGCCGGGGCGCTGTGGGCGGCCGGGCAGCTCGCCGGCGGCACCCCGGCCGCCTCCCTCGCCGGCGGCCTACTG
>JBNGDZ010000403.1:3612-4870 GCA_049975765.1 Armatimonadota bacterium | reverse complement strand
GCGGCGAACAGCCCCCATCCAATAGCTCAGGCCATTCCTCGACAGGGGTCACATCGCTCGACCCCAACTGTAAGTCCGGCCCCCACGGCTTCGGCACTCAGCGCTGGGTCAGCTGCGACCATACGATGGCCTACACGGTCCACTATGAGAACGATCCCGAGAAGGCCACCGCTGCGGCGGCGCAGGTGCACGTCACGGACCAGCTCGACCCGAATCTGAACTGGAGCACATTCCAGATCACCGAGATCGAGGTCGCGGGTGTGAATGTGACCGTGCCCGCGGGGTCGCAGAGCCTGACGCAGATCGTCCCCGCGATAGTCAAGCTCAAGGACCTCAATGACGCGAACTACCCGAACTGCGCCCCGGTCCCCCGGAACGTCAACATCGAGGTGACGTGCGAGTTCAACGCCACCACAGGGCTGGCAGAATGGAGCTTCGTCGGCCGCGATCCGGCAACAGGCGAACTCGCCGACTTCCTGCCGCCGAACGAGTTCATAGACGACGCGACAACAGCCTGGGACGATGTGGTGGCCCCGCACGGCGAGGGCCGGATCTCGTACTCCTGCGACCCGAAGCACATCCTCGCCAGCGGCGCGCAGGTCAGCAACGTGGCCGAGATTGTGTTCGACACGAACCCGCCCATGCGCACCGACGACCCGGACGGCCCGTGGGTTAACACGATCGACGCCGGCGCGCCGTCGAGTCAGGTCGAGGCGCTGCCGGCCGACAGCTCCTGGTGCGACATTGAGGTTAACTGGGCCGGTGAGGACGACCAGGGCGGCTCAGGCGTAGGCAGCTACAGCGTCTACTGCTCGCAGGACGGCGGGCCCTTCGTGCCGTGGCTGCAGCGCACCACGCAGACCTCCGCGGTCTTCACCGGCGAGGCTGAGCATACCTACAGCTTCTACTCGGTGGCCCGCGACAGCGTGGGCAACGTGGAGCCGGCGCCTGCTGAGCCGGACGCCACAGTCCACATCACCACCGAGGCGCCTGACCTGACGGTGGAGATGCACGCCGGCTGGAACATGCCCTCCATCGGCCAGCCCTCCGACGCGGGCGCGACCTTCGGCGGCCTGCTGGGCTCGGGCACAGTGTCGGTGGTGACCTGGGACGCCGAGCAGTTCCGCTACACGCAGCTTGACATCGAGGACGCCGCCGAGGACTGGATCGGCCGGGGCATGTGGGCGCTGTGTACCGAGGAGGGCTCGCAGAGCATCCCGGCGCGGCGCCCCAGCGAGGTGACGGTGCCCGTGTCTGC
>JBNGDZ010000403.1:0-3512 GCA_049975765.1 Armatimonadota bacterium | reverse complement strand
CCCGAAGCCCCCGATGATGCCCGATGGCGTCGGCGCCTACCTGGACGTGGAGGACGGCATCGGCTACGCGCGCTCCATCGTGCCGCAGGGCGAGGAGCACACCTGGACGCTGACGGTGAGCTCGCCGACAGAGGAAGAGGTCTCGCTGCGCATCGTGGATACCTCGGAGCTTCCCGGCGACATGGCCGTGTGGCTGACGGACCAGGCGAGCGGCAAGCGGGTTGACCTGCGCCACGCACCGAGCTACAGCTACACCGCGCGCGACGGCCAGCGCCGCTTCGAGATCGAGCTGGGCGAGCGCGATGATCTGCTGCAGGTGATGGGCGTATCCGCGCAGGCTGCAGGCGACGGCGCGCAGATCAGCTTCACGCTCTCAGCGGCTGGCAGCGTGACTGTGGATGTGCTGAACATCGCCGGGCGCACGATCCGCCGCATCGTCACCGACCGCGAGTGCGACGCCGGCCTGCAGACACTAAGCTGGGACGGCCGCTCAGAGCGGGGCACGAAGGTACCGAGTGGGATGTACCTCATCCGTGTCACCGCCGCCGCCCCGACTGGAGAGCAGTGCCAGGGCCTGACCACGTTGTCGGTGAGGTAGTTGGGCCTTTCGTGGGCACCACCACCGTCGTGTCCAAGCTGCTGCAGCGCGTCGTTGCCGGATGCTGGCCAGACGGAGCCCGCTTCTCTGCAGCGTGCTAAGGCGTGAGCCTGCACACACTGCGCCACTCCATGGCCACGCTGCTCCTGCAGAGCGGCCAGGCATCGCTGCCGGAGATCCAGCGCATCCTCGGCCACGCGCGGCTGGACACGACGGCGATCTACCTGCACGTGACGGACGGGGGGCTTCGCGATGCCGTGCAGGGCATCCCCTGGCGCGTGTGATGCTCTGATGGCATCGGCGGGAGGTCACCGGCCCGCGCCGTGGGCGGACATTACCTCGTCCCAGATGCGCACGCGGTCCGGGTTGTAGGCGTCGCCGAATGTGTAGAAGCTCCACGAGGGATACGCCGTGATAGCCCCGGCGTTCTGGGCGAAGCAGAACTCCAGGGCCCGCCGGTAGTCCTCCAACGTTCCCTGGTAGCGCACTCTCCCCGGCTGCGATGCGTCGTACCAACCCACGTTCACAAAGGTCGAAAGCCGCTTGCCGTGGCGGATGGCGTAGTGGCGAAAGGCCTTCAAGTTCGGGTCCTCGGCGTTGGTGCAGTACTCGCACACCACCCAGGTGATGCCCGGAATGGCGAAGATCCGATCGAGGTCGATGCCGTAGTCGGGACCCCACCATTGATGATGCTGAAACCAGATTGCGCCCTTGTAGTCGGGAATGGCGGCGTTGGCCTGCTCCACGGCCTCGACCCAGCCGCGGATCATCCGCGTGTAGACGCTGGCAACCCAGCGGCGCCACGAATCCCAGTCCTCGCGCGTGGCGCCGTTGTCCGTGCGGCCGGTCGCCACTGCGTAGGGCTTGGCAGGGAAAAGCGCCGCGGGATCACCGGTGAAGCGCCGATAGTCCTCCAGGCAGGCCTCCGAGAAGAACGGGGCCTGGTGCCAGGTGTGCAGGCGATAGGTCGGCTCATCGAACCACTGGTAGGTGAGACCCGTGATGCGACCGGCGATGTCGCGCAGGGCGTCGGCGGCGAGCTCAGCCGCCTCGGCGTTGCCCCAGTCGAATGCCTCTTCCACCTTCACGAACTCGCCGGTCTCCGGCTCAAAGCGCTCCGCCTGTAGTTCGGGCCGATCGCGCAGTTCCTTGGGATTGGCCACAGGTGGCGACCAGTTCACCGACAGCGCGGCCTCCAGGCCCGCGCGCCGACAGGCGTCCACCCAGCGCTGGATCAGGCGTATCTTCCCGTCCAGGTACTCCCGCGCCTGCTCGTCCTCCCGGGCCTGCAGGTAGCGCCAGGGCCAGTACGCCCAGTGAAGCTGCACCACGTCGAAGTGTGGCGCCAGCTCGCGGCAGTGCTGGTCCATCTCCTCGTCAGTCATCTCCCTGTAGGCGGGGAGGCTCTGCACCATCCGCAGCACCCGCTCGGGCTCGGGAAGGCGCTCGGGGGGATGCGCGCGCCAGCGGTCCAGATGATCGGGCGTCTCGTGCAGCGAGACCGGCATCAGCGACCGGCGGGCGAGGGGTCCCAGGTCGATCTCCACCCGCGCGGTCACCTCGTCGGTCGCCGGCGGGAGGAACAGGTTTATGCGCTGTGCCCAGCCGCCCTGCCAGAGCTCCACGCGGCTCACGCTGTCGCCAAGTTGCATGGTCACCTGCTGGCCATCCCACGGCAGGGCGATGGTGGCGGGCGCACTGATGGTATTCGGCTCGGCGCCGAAGGGCACGGTGCGGCTCTCGCCCACGCGGTCGGTGACGGTGACGGGACGGCCCGGCTCGTGAACGTGCTCAGGGCGCCGCCCCGGGCCAAGCGCCTGCTCGAAGGGATACGTGAAGGCGAGCCGGTGATAGGCGGGCGGCTCCGCGGGCGCCTTGTCCTGGCGCACCATGTACTCGACGAGAATCCGCCCCTCGGCGAACAGCGTCAGGTCCATGTGCCACGGCCAGACGCCGCCCTGCGTGCCCCGGAGTGTGCCCGCGAGCCTGACCGTAGCGCGCTCCGCGTCCTGCTCCAGCAGCTCAGGTGCGCGGCGGTCGCCCTCCGCGAGGACCGAGCTCCACTGGTCGTCGAGCAGCTCCGGCGCAACGGCCGGGCCGCGGTACTCTCTCTGGTCGCCGAAGACGTAGCGATCCCGGACGAGGATGCGCTCCACGCGCGTCTCGCTCAGACGCATCTCCACGGGACCGGCGGTCACGTCGTACCATGCGCCCCCGGCGGGCGCGGCGACCATCACGCTGAGGTAGCATGCAGTCAGAAGTCTCAGCGGACTCACCTCCATCGCAGGCGCTCACTCCGTGCTCCCGGCCTGCTCGCGGAGCCACCGCATGCACTCGTCCCACGCCTGGACCTGCTCGGGCATGTAGTAGAGCCCGCTCTCGCTCGGCTCATCTCGGTCCGTGCGGAAGTTGGCCCCCGCGTAGACGTTGATAACCGCCGCGCCCGCCTCAACCGCCGCCCGGAAGACCTCCCGGATGCGCTCGGGTGCCATGCCCTCCTGCTCGCCGTAGTGGCACAGCTCCACTGTCGCGCCCCACCGCTTCCCCGCGCTCAGGGCCGCCTGGCGGAACGGCTCGAACCTGGTGCCGCTCATGTAGCCCGCCGCCAGTATATCCAGGTGCGGGAGGGCCGCGAGCTTGTCCAGATTCTGCCCCAGCTCCGCCTTGATCCACGTCACCGGCATGACGTAGATGCAGCCCCGCCAGCCGGGGCTCGCCTCACAGGCCTGCGTGGCCACCGTCGTGGCGGTATCCATCCAGGCGGCGTAAAGGTCCTCGCGCCACGCATACCAGTGCTGCCACAGAGGGCTGTTCGGCCAGTCGTTGTCCTCCTGCAGGCGCGCCCGGTTCTGTTCGGTCAGGGGTACTGCCGGCAGCCCCTCATTCGCCTGCGCTCCAGGCTCAACCACCACCG
>JBNGDZ010000402.1:0-4871 GCA_049975765.1 Armatimonadota bacterium | reverse complement strand
GTTGGAGGTCACGCTCATGATCACATACCTGCTGGTATCATCGCTCGCATCGGCCGCCTGTCAGGCCGAGGCGGAGTTTGCCCCCATTCCTGTTCCCCTTGAAAGCCCGCAGGCTCTGACGCAGTGGCACGTCGCCGGGGGCGACTGGCGCATCGAGGAGGGCGTGCTCAGGCAGGACAGCCTGTGGGCCTCCGAGGTCACCTGGGAGGCCACAGGCCACATCTTCCTGAAGCAGCCGGCGCTGAGCGACTTCATCGCGCACTTCGAGTTCCAGGTCGACGAGGCCCAGTACGGCGTCGGCGCGCCGGAGCTGCTGTTCCGCTCCACCGACAGCCGCAGCTACTACCTGGTCCAGTTCACCACCAAAGCCGGCGGCGTCTACCTGGTGCGCGAGTCCCACGACGAGCACTGGATCGACGTCCAGCGCGCCCGCGAGGTGCCGCTGGAGCGGGGCCGCTGGCACTCGGTCCAGGTCGCGGCGCTGGGTGACACCATCCTGGTCTTCGTGGACGGCGGCAAGGTCATCGAGGCGCAGGATGGGGAGCTGTCGGCCGGGCTGGTCGGCTTCGGCAGCAGCCAGGGCCTGGTGAGCTTCCGCAACATTGGCCTATGGGGCCGGCCGGCGGAGCTGGCGCAGCCCTGGCAGGCGGTGGAGGGGAAGGTCGTCCCCCCGGAGTTCCGGGTCATCTGCGAGGACGCCGGCGCCGGCGGCTATGAGGCCTTCCCCGACATCTGCCGTTGCGCCAACGGTGACCTGCTGTGCGTCTTCTACGCCGGATACGCGCACGTGTCGTTCCCGAACGATGACCTCCCGCAGGGGGCGCGCGTGTGCGCGGTGCGCTCGAGCGACGAGGGCCGCACGTGGAGCGAGCCATTCATCGTGGCCGACACGGACTGGGACGACCGCGACCCATCGGTGATGTGCCTGAGCGACGGTACGCTATTGTGCAACTGGTTCACCTACTACGGGAACTTCCGCGAGCCGGAGGGCGACACCACCTACAGATACAAGGAGCTCTGGCTCAGCCGGTCCACGGATGACGGCCACACCTGGAGCGAGCCGGAGCTGATCCCGCACATGGCGGGAGCCTACTGGGCATGCTCCTCGCCGATCATCGAGCTCTCGAACGGGGAGCTGCTCTGGCCCGTCTACCGCGAGTACCGCGACCCGCTGCGCAACTGGTCGGCGGTCATCCGCTCCGCCGACGGCGGCCGGACCTGGGGCGAGCCGGAGTGGGTGGACGAGGGCAACGACGACAATGACGAGCCCTGCCTGTGGCAGATGCCGGACGGCAGGATCCTGTGCGTGATGCGCACCAACGCCGGCGACAGCATGTGGTACTCCTGGTCCGAGGACCTTGGACACACCTGGACCACGTCGAGGGAGATCGGCTTCCGCGGCAACTGCCCGTACCTGCTGCGGACGGACGAGGGGGTGCTGCTCCTCGGCCACCGTCACCCGCAGACCTCGCTGCACTACAGCCTCGACGACGGCCAGACCTGGAGCGAGAACGTGCAGCTTGACGTCACCGGCGGCGCCTACCCCAGCATGGTCCAGCTCCGCGACGGCAGCGTGCTGGTGGTCTACTACGAGGAGGGGCCGGGCTCGTCGATTCGCGCGCAGAGAATCCGGGCGTCGCAGGACGGCATCAAGCGGTTGGACTGGGAGACAGGCGACTGAGCGGGCGGAGGCTCGTCCCACCCGCGAGGCGCGACGGGAGCGGAGGCACGACAGATGACGAGTCGGGAGCGGATGCTGGCAGCGCTTGGGTGCCGCGAGGTGGACTACGTGCCGTGCAGCTTCATGATCTTCGCGGCGCTGCGCGGCCGGTGCGACAGCGACGAGGAGTTCGTGCGCCGGCAGGTGGAGATGGGGCTCGACCCGGTCGTCTCCACAGCCTCCTGGGCCTCAGCCCGCAACCCAGAGCACCGCGACCTGCCGGGCATCGACCTGCGCTACCCCGATGACGTCCAGGTGCGGCAGTGGCGGGAGGAGGTCGCCGACGGACCCGATGTGCTGCACAAGCGCTACATCACACCCGCAGGGACGCTCGCGACTGAGGTGCTGGAGACCGAGGACTGGCCGTACCCGGGACACGTCCCGCTGATGGACGACTACCTGATCCCGCGGGCGCGCAGGTTCCCCGTCGAGTCCCCCGATGACCTCCCGGCCCTGCGGCACCTTCTGGCTCCGCCGCATCCCGACCAGGTGCGGCGCTTCCGCGACCACGCCGCCCAGGCCAAGGCGCTGGCGGAGGAGCTGGACCTGCTGCTCAGCGCCGGGGTGGGCGTGGGGATCGAGGCCAGCGCGTGGCTGTGTGGGCAGAAGGAGCTGATCTATCACGCCGTGGACCGGCCCGCCATGGTGGAGGAGCTCGCCGGGATCATCCACGAGTGGAACGCCGCGCGCATGCGGGAGGTGCTCTCGGTGGGTGTGGACCTCTTCATCCGCCGCGGCTGGTACGAGGGCACCGACTTCTGGTCGCCGCCGATGTACGAGCGCTTCGTGCTGCCCTCCCTCACGCGGGAGGTCCAGATCGCACACGACCACGGTGCGCGGTTCGGCTACATCAATACCTCCGGGACAATGGGCATCCTGGGGCCACTGCTGGAGGCGGGCGTGGACGTGGTGATCGGCGTGGACCCGGTGGAGGGGATGAACACCGACATGGCGGCGATGCGGCAGATCGTGGGCGAGCGCATGGCCCTGTGGGGCGGCGTCAACGGCTTCGTGACCGTGGAGATGGGCAGCGACGGCGAGATACGCGCCGCCGTCGCCCGCGCTCTGCAGGAGATGGGCGAGGTCGGCACCATACTCTCCCCCGTGGACAACATCCGCGACGAATCCGACGACACCATGCGCCGCGTCCAGGTCATGATCGATGCCTGGCGGGAGATGAGGTGAGGCGGCGCCTCTACTCCTCGACCGGATAGAACTTCGGATCGGTGATCCAGATCTGCGAGTCCCCTCCGCCGAAGCCGATCTCGGCGCCCGTGATCTGGGGGTCGAACTGCTCCGGCTCGACCCGCCACCTGACCGTGTGCCACTGCTCGTCATCGGGTATCGAACCCTCGACGCGCTCAAGCGGGGTCCAAACGCCGCCCTGAGCGTAGCCAACGCCGCCGCCCTCGGTGGCGATTACCGGCGTAAAGCCTGCGGACTTGCCCCACACCGTCAGCTCCAGGATGTGGGGCCTGGAGTGGTCCGCGCGCGGCACCTCGATGGTCATCCATCCCGCCGCGTTGTCGCCCGGTCCGGTCTCGTCGGAGTTCCAGGCCGTTCGGCCCCCGATCTCCACCGGCTCGCTCATGCCGCGGAGCATCAGACCCGTGTCGGCCAGCATCTCCAGGCTGGAGAGCTCAGCCTGGAAGCGCCTCCCAATGCGCCCGCCCTGCTCGGCGATGGCCCGCGCCGCCTCCACGGCCTCCGCCAGCGCCTCTCGCTCTCCGCTCTCCCGGAACTGCTGCATCGCCCAGCCGTATCTGAGCTTGATCGTGCCGAACTCGAGGCTGCTCCTGCGGGCCTCGATCCGCTCCCTGATGCGATCGTCGTCGGTCGCCGCCAGGGCGGCCTCCAGGTGGACGCGCGCCGCCTCGATCTCCTCCCGGCTGAAGACCTCGGGTCCCTCCCCGAACGGGGAGGCCGTGAAGTGCACCATGGGCTCAAGCATGGCGCGCTCGAGGGTCGCGAAGTATGCCGCCATCTCCTCGGCCGCCGGACCGTACATGTTCGCGAAGTAGTCGTCCAGCAGCGCGTCGATGTCCGCGTCAACGTCCCACAGCAGGCGCGCGGTCATCCAGTACAGCGAGCCGCCCTGCCCGAATCCCTTCGCGTTGCTCTGCGCCACGTAACGGCGCCAGCCGAGGTCATAAAGGGTGCGAATGTCCTGCATCATCGGCCGCACGACGGGCCGGGGGAGGCCGCCCCACATGCTCTTGTTGGTGTAGGCGTAGTAGCCCATCCGGTCGGCCCACCGTGCCCAGCCCTTCACGTACTCGAAGAACTCCGCGTTGCGCGGGCAGTCCGGGTCGCTGATGGTGTGAGCGTAGCAGGCGGGCATGTAGTGACACAGCCACACCGTCACCCCGTCGATGGGGTGGATGTTCAGCGGCGGCGGGGCGTGGTTGACGTAGGCGAAGATGATCAGCTCCCGGCCCGGCAGATCTCCGAGGGCGCGCCGCGCGATCTCGTTGCCGAAATGCACCTGCCGGTCGCTGAGGACCATCCGGTCGCCCTCCATCCACTGCCGCGGCCCGCCAAGGCGCTCCTCCAGCGCCATGCAGTCGTCGCAGGTGCACCAGTTGTAGCCGTCATTGGGGGCCACGGAGTAGAACCGCGCGTCGGGATCGGCCTCGAAGTACTCCCGCGCCCCGCGCGCGATGATGTTCAGCGCCTCCTCGTTGGTGGTGCAGATCTGCCCGCTGTGCAGACCGCCCTCCACCCGACGACCGCCCGCGAGCGCGTAGTACTCGGGATGCTCGTCGCGGTACCGCTCCGGCGGCAGGATGCGGAAGAAGGCGTGGAAGCCTCCGAGGTCGGGCTGCTTCCAGACCAGGTCATCGCCGACACCCGAGCCCAGGCTGTCCAGAAACCCCTCGTCGAACCAGCCGTTGATGCCGTTGCGCAGCGCCCACCAGTAGCCTTCCTCGTCGCGCAGGAAGATGATATTCACCGTAGAGCCACGCGGTCCCCGCACCACCCCGGCAAGCTCAAGCTGGTTAAAGCCGATCACGTCCTCGCCATCTACTTCAATGAAGATGTCGCCTACCTGGACGCCTGCTTGCTCTGCGGGGGTGTCCTTCATGACGTTGGCGACTTCGATCAAGCCGCTTTCCTCAATCGTGCGGATAATCACGCCGATGCCCTGAAT
>JBNGDZ010000401.1:0-4871 GCA_049975765.1 Armatimonadota bacterium | reverse complement strand
GTGCGCGACCGTCTCGCCACGCACCAGGCTCTCCAGCAGGGCCCTCAGTTCGGCGCCAGAGCACTCATCCACCTCGGCGAGGGCGACCCGGTGCTCCGGGTGCGGCGGCGCGTTGCGCATAAGCATAAGGCAGGTCCGAGCGGTGGTGGCGTGGGCGCGGAAGGTCGCGCGCGGCAGGGCCACGACGGCGTGGACTGTGACCACGCCCAGCAGCCACTCCCGGACGTAGCGCCACCGGGTGTTCGCCAGCAGGCCCTCCGGCAGCACGATGGCGATCCATCCGCCGGGCCTGCACAGGGCAATGAACCGCTCCAGGAAGAGCAGCTCGGTAGGGAAGCGGCGCAGGCGATCGAGCTGCGATGGGGAGGGCTGACGGGGCGTCCGAGGGCCTCGCGCGCCCAGGTGGAGGTGATGCTCGGCGGCGATGCGAACCAGAGCCTCCTCGGACGCCCGCAGCTCAGCGCCAAAGGGCGGGTTGCCGACCACCATATCGAAGCCCCCACAGCGCAGGCCCGGCTGCAGGGCGTCGGTCACCGCCAGGCGGCAGCGGGGCGTTGCTACCAGGCCTGCGTCGCCCCATTCGGCGACCATGGCCCCGTCGCAGTCCATGCCCACGACCTCAGACGCGCCTCGATCCAGCGCCGCCTGCAGCCACTCGCCGGGGCCACAGGCCGGGTCGATCACCCTCCCGCCCTCGAGCTCGGCGCCGAAGGCCGTCAGCGCGTCGAGTGCAAACCCCACCACCGCGCAGGGGGTGAAGAACTGACCCAGACGCGCCTCGTCCGACACGTCCGTCACCGGTCCTGCAGCTCGAGGAAGTCACCGGTCTCACGCATCCACTGCGCCAGCGCCGAGCGCATCTCCTCGCGCACGCCGGCGTAGGCCGGATCGTCCGCGAGATTGTTCATCTCGTCGGCGTCGAGCACGTAGTCGAAGAGCTGGTCGCGGTCCGGGTCCTCGTGATGATAGACGTACTTGAAGCGCTCGGAGACGGCGGCGCGGAAGTGGTGGCCGCCGCGTATATGCCCGTTGAACTCGATGAAGGTGTGCTCCGGCCCGGGCGCGTTCGGCACGCGGAGTATCGGTGCCAGGCTGCGGCCCTGCGCCGCGGGCAGCGGCTCGAGGCCGAGCAGCTCCAACACCGTCGGCGCCAGGTCCACGTGGGAGGCAAGCTGAGTGCGCCAGCCCGGCTCGATGCCCGGCCCCCGCAGCATGCACGCCAGCCGGCAGGCGCGGTCGTAGGGCACGCCCTTCTGGTAGATGCGCAGCGCGCCGAGCATCTCCCCGTGGTCGCCGGTCATGATCACCAGGGTGTCGTCGGCGCGGCCGGACTGCTCCAGCGCCTCCAGGACCACCTCGTGGCAGGCGTCGGCGAAGGACACATAGCCCAGGTAGGCGGCGATCCCGCGCGCCCACAGGTCCCAGCCCCAGTGCCTGGTGGCCTGACGACCGGCCGCCTCCCCGATGTCCTCGGGCATCTCGCTCAGGTCCGCGTCGAAGCCGGGCGGGCGGTCGATCTCCGCCGGATCAAACATGCTCAGGTAGGGCTCGGGCACCAGAATCGGTGGGTGCGGCGCGGCCAGCGAGCACCAGGCCGCGAAGGGCCGGTGGGGGGGCGTCTCGAGGATGAAGTCGGCGATGGCGCGGGCGCGGCGCATGTCCGGATGCTCCCGGATCGGTCGCGTCCACTCCGCGGGAAGCGGGATGCTGAAGCTCCACTCCTCCCACCCGTCATCGGTGCGCGTGCGGACCTGCCCGCGCTGATCGCCCGGCGTCATCCCCTGTTCGGCCATCATCTCCTCGTGCTCCCGGTAGGGGAAGCCGCCGGGGTTGAAGTGCGCGTACTCATCGGAGCGGTCGTCGCCCTCCGCGCGGTTGATGTGCCAGATGCCCTCGTATCCCACTCGGTAGCCGGCGTCGTGGAGGCGGTCGATGAGCAGCTCCTCGCCCCCATTGAGGGTGTCATAGCCCTCCCCGAAGGCGATGGAGCCGTGGGCGTGTGGCCAGCGGCCGGTCATCATCGAGGGTCGCGTGGGCACGCACAGGGGCGTGGCGCAGTAGAAGCGGTCGAAGACCGCGCTCTCACCCGCCAGCCGACTCCAGTTGGGAGTGCGCGCCCAGCCCGCGTAGGCCTCCAGCGCGGTTCGCTGAAGTTGATCGCATAATAGTACGAGGAGATTCGGCGAGTTCGGAGAAGTCATCATCTGTCTCCGGTCTATGGACGTCATAATGAGCGCAGTGAATCGTCAGTGCGTCGCGGATCGGGTGTCTCTTCGCTACCGCGAGGCGCGGTCCCTTCGCATCGGACACACCGGAGCAAGACGCCGGGCCTGGCTCTCGCATCGGGTGCGCCCGGGGCGAGCCGAGGCCCGTATCATCGGACAGACGCGAGGAGGAGTGCTCAGTGCCAATTCTGGACTCTGCGACTATGGAGCCACGTCGCACCTACTCCGTCGAGGAGCTCGAGGATGCCGCTCAGGAGATGCGAGCCTGGGTCATGATCGCGCTGCAGGCCGCCGGCTCCGGTCACACCGGCGGGACCATGTCGATCGCCGACATTTCGGCCGCCCTCTATCTGCACCACCTCCGACATGACCCGGCCAACCCCAGGTGGGAGGGTCGAGATCGGGTCTTCTGGTCCGCGGGGCATAAGGCCCCCATGATCTACGCCGCCCTGGGGATGGCGGGCTACTTCGATGACATGCCGGTGGCCTACCATGACGAGCCCCTGGAGCAGTTCGGCGACGTGCCCGGCATCCAGAAGACCGTCCTGCTCCGCAAGCTCGGGTCGCCCTTCGAGGGCCATCCCAACTCCCGCAAGCTGCCGGGCATCGAGGTCTGCTCCGGCTCCCTGGGCCAGGGCCTCGGGGTCGCCAGCGGCTCCGCGCTCAACGCCAAGATCTACGACCAGGACTATCGCGTCTACTGCATCATGGGTGATGGCGAGCAGCAGGAGGGCTCCGTCTGGGAGGCCGCCATGTTCGCATCCCACCACGCGCTCGACAACCTCGTCGGCATCATTGATGACAACAGGTTGCAGATCGACGGACCTACTGCGGAGGTCTGCGACGTCCAGTCGCTGGAGGAGAAGTACCGGGCCTTCGGCTGGGAGGTCTTGCACATCGATGGGCACGATATGCAGGAGATCCTGGCGGGGCTGGAGCGGGCCGATGCCGTGAGGGGCCGCCCAGCGCTGATCATCGCCCACACCATTAAGGGTAAATACGTGGACTTCGCCGAGGATGTGGTGGGCTATCACGGCGTGCCCCCGAAGGACGGTCGGACGGGCGAGGAGTCGCTGGACCGGGCGCTGGAGTCCATCGGCGTCACCGACAAGTTCCCGCCCGAGCGCGTGGATGAGATCCTGGCGTTCGCCGACGCCTACGGGGAGATCGCCCAGCAGCGGGCTGACGAGGAGGTGCCGAAGTTCGGCAGGGACTGGTGGTGGAACGAGACCGACGACATGCAGGTGGAGATGGACGCGACCCGCAACGGCTTCGGCGACGGCATCGCCGAGGTGGGCGCCGATCCGAACGTGGTCGCGCACGGCGCCGACATCACCGGCTCCATCCGCATGTCGCGCTTTTACGAGCCCGACGGCGAGAACGAGGACCCCGAGCGGAAGAAGCGCTTCGTCAGTTGCGGCATCGCCGAGGCCAACATGGCCGAGGTGGCGGCCGGCTTCGCCATCGAGGGCAAGACTCCGTTCATCGGCTCCTACGGCGTGTTCGCGACCGGCCGCAATTGGGACCAGCTCCGCACCACCATCGGCTACAGCGGCCTCCCGGTCAAGATCGCCGACGCCCACGGCGGCGTCTCCGTCGGCCCGGACGGCGCCACCCATCAGGCGCTGGAGGAGATCTTCCTCATCACCGCCATCCCCGGCTACGTCATGTACGTCCCGTGTGACGCGGTCGAGACCGCCAAGGCCACCAAGGCCGCGGCGAGCAACGGCGCTCCCACCGCCGTGCGCTTCGCCCGTGAGGCCACGCCGGTCGTCACTACGGAGCAGACGCCCTTCGAGCCGGGCATCGCGAACGTGATCCGCTATCGCGGCAGCGCGCCCAAGTTCGTGGACGCCTTCGAGACCGTGCTCTCCACCGACTACGCCTCCGAGGACGAGGACCTGGCGCTGATCGCCTGCGGGCCGATGGTGCCCGAGTCCATGCGCGCCGCGGTCATCCTCAAGGAGGAGTACGACCTGGAGACCCGCGTTGTGAACCTGCATACCGTCAAGCCCATCGACAGGGACGCCATCACGGCGGCCGCCCGGGACACCGGCGTGGTGGTCACCGCCGAGGAGCATCAGGTCGGCGGGATGGGCAACCGCGTCGCGGCCGTCGTGTGCGAGGCCGGCCTCGACGAGGCCGCGCGCTTCGGCATGATCGGCGTGCAGGACCGCTTCGGCGAATCCGGCGAGCCCTGGCAACTCGTGAAGGTCTTCGGCGTCACCGGCGAGCACATCGCCCGCAAGGCCCTCGACCTCATGGACATGTAGCCGCTCACGTCCGACCGCAACGGGCCTGCCGCATCTGGCGGCAGGCCCGTTCTCGTGCCCCGTGGCTCTCCGCTCTGGGCTCACACCCTATCACGGACACGCTTCATTCGCACCTGAAGATCAGTTTGCAGGTCTGCCCGGCGCTGCGAGGGCGGAAACCACGACGACGGCCAACCGCGTCAATGGCAGGCGGCGTGGGCACGCCGGCTCTCCGTACGGCAAGGGCAACGGCTGGCCCGTGCGCTGACGGCCCGGACACTGGGGTGACTGCCCCGAACGGGGCGCCAGCGGGCTGAGGGCGCGCCATCGCTCCGTACGGCTGCCGTCACGCGAGCGCAAGCTCGCGTGCAGGGCCCGGACCATCCTCCGGCCG
>JBNGDZ010000400.1:0-4880 GCA_049975765.1 Armatimonadota bacterium | reverse complement strand
GGCCGGACGGTGGTCCGGCCCCTCCACGCGAGCTTGCGCTCGCGTAACGGCAGCCTTGCCGTCCGGAGCGGCGGGGCTTCAGATCCGCCGGTTGTTTCTCGTCGGCCCTCACAAGCATCGTAAGGAGGTATGCCATGCTGGCAGCAATCGTGCCGGAGCCGGGTCGCATCGAGGTCGATGAGGTCGCGGATCCGTCGCCGGGTGACGGCGAGGTCGTGGTCGCCGTCGAGGCCTGCGGCATCTGCGGGACCGACCTGCATATCGTCGATGGCACCTACTACGCCGACTACCCTGCGATCCCCGGCCACGAGCTGGCGGGATTGGTGATCGAGGCGTCCGAGAGCGCCGCGGTGGAGGTGGGTGCGCGGGTCGCCATCAACCCCAACCTGCCCTGCCGCTCCTGCCGCGCCTGCCGTCGAGGCATGCCGCACCTGTGCTCGAACGCACAGGCGGTAGGCGTCACGCGACCGGGGGGCTTCGCTGAGCTGTGCACCGCGCCGGCGGAGCTGTGCGTGCCGCTCCCTGAGGCGCTGAGCCTGCGCGGCGCGGCGCTCATGGAGCCGCTGTCGTGCTGCCTGCATGGGCTGACCGTGCTCGGCCCTCGGCCGGGAGATCGCACCGCAGTCCTGGGGGGCGGCACCATCGGCCTGCTCATGATCCACCTGCTACGCCTGCAGGGCGCGGCACCCATTGTCGTCTCGGAGCCTGACGCCGGGAAGCGCAAGCTGGCACTGCGCTTCGGTGCCGACGCGGCCATCGATCCCGCCGCAGGCGATCCGCGGGAGGATATCATCGAGGCGCTCGGCGGGCCGGCGGACTTCGCCCTCGAGGCGGCGGGCCTCGAGCAGACCGCCGCCCTGGCCATCAGCCTCGCGGCGCCGGGGGGCCGCGTGCTGCTCTTCGGCGTCTGCGAGGAGGATGCGCGGGTGCCTCTGCGCCCGCGGCGCATCTTTCGCGAGGAGATCGCGATCGCGGGCTCATACACGAACCCCTTCACCGATGACCGGGCGGTGGCCCTGCTGACCGGCGGGCGCATCGACACCGACGCCATCATCTCCGACGAGTTCCCGCTGGTCGAGGCGCCCGCGGCGATCGAGCGCGCTCGGAAGCCCAACTCGCTGAAGGTCATGCTTCGCCCCCGGGCCGCCGCCGGTTGACCCCGGAACTGTGCGCCGCTCGGGATGTTTGGTACGATGTGCGCCGGCCCAGCCATCGTTCGATGAGGTGTCCGCATGATCCGGATGCTGCCCGCCATACTCGCGTTGCTGGCCGCGCTTCCCGCGTGGGCGAAGGCGCCGGCGACCGTCCCCGCCGAGCGCGTCACCGAGAGCGTGGACTTCCCGGAGTTCGTCACCTGGCTGCCGGTCCAGAGGACCAGCGACGATGCCGAGGTGCTCGTCGCGTTCGGCTGGCGCGCCGCGGCCGACTGCTACGTGCTCCGCCTGACCGGCAACGAGGTGGAGCTGCTGCGGATCGCGCCGGACGGGGCAGCCACCATCGCCCGGTCGGAGACCGAGGGGTTGCCGCCCGCCGGACGTGCTGCAGAGGTCGAGTTGCGCAGGCGGGGGCCGGCCCTGACCGCGGGGATCGGCGGCCGAATGCTCCTGCACTGCCTCGTGGAGGAGCCCCTGGACGGGCGGGCGGGGGCCTGGGCAACGACGGGTGCGCGGTTGGAGGACCTCATGATCCAGCCGCTGGGCGAGATCGCCTTCGACGAGGATTTCTTCGAGGTGGAATCGGTCTCGGACCGCTGGGATACGCTGCGCGGCTTTTGGGATGTGGGCGTCTACTGGGACCCGCTGCAGGAGCGGGACCACCGGCCCATCGGCGCCTCCTGGTATCAGCCGGGCGAGGGGGACTGCCTGGCCGCCGCCGGTCACGTCTTCTGGGAGAGCTACCGCCTGGAGGCCACGGTGCGCATTCCCCGCGGGGCCGGGGGATTGGCCTTCCACGTCACGGGCTCGGACGACTTCTGCGTACTGGAGCTGGACGCGACCGGCGCCCTCCGTCTCGTGCAGGTGGTGGATCGGGAGCGCCGGGTCCTGGCCGAGGCACCGGTGGAGGTGCGCCCGGACTGCTGGTATCGCCTCGGGGTCGAGACCTCCGCCGGCCTGGCGGAGTGCTTCCTCAACGAGCGGCCCGTTCTCCGCGGCGAGCTCTCCCCCACGCTGTCGGGAAGAATCGGCCTGTGGGCGGACGGTGCCGCGCAGAGCCGCTTCGACGACGTCTCCGTGCGGTCGATCCGCACCGTTCGGGTCCCTCAGCACGCCACCGCCGCGGAGGCCCTCCAGTTCGCTGCAGGCTCATGGCAGATCGAGGATGGAGCCATCCACGGCCGCGTCGGCACCGGCGAGGTGGCTGCCCTGCGCGCGGGCACCTTCCGAGACCTGCGCGTGTCGGCACACGTGAACGCCACCGCCAACGCGACCGCCGGGCTTGTAGCCGGTCACGTCTCAGGAGAGCACGCAATGCTCTTCACCGTCACGGCTGCCGCGCAGCCCATGTGGCACCTGCACGCCGTGGAGTCGGGGAAGACCACGAAGCTCGCGGAGGGCCCGGCGCCGGCGGGGGCCGGCGAGATGACACTGACCTGCAGTCACGGTCTCGTCGAGTGCGCGCTGGCCGGAACGGTGCTGCACCGGGCCTATCACACGCCGCAGATGTCGGGCCGCTGCGGCGTCTATCTCCAGGGCGGGCGCGCGACCTTCACGGACCTGACATCCAGGACGCTCGACGACAGCCCGCAGGCCGTGCTCTGCCAGGCCGATGGTGAGAACGCGCCTGTGCCGGCGCTGGAGGAGAAGCGGATGCTCCGGCCCATAGGCAGCCGCTGGATCCCGGTGCGCGGCTCCTGGCGGTGCGCGCCGTACCAGGAGCGAAAGGCCATCGTGGCGAGTCCGCGCGGGGATGAGCCGGCGCAGCTTCGCTACCACGCGCATGTGCCCGGGGACGTCAGGGTCATCGCGGACGTCGCCGACATGCCCGGCGGCGCGCAGATCGCGCTGGGGGTGCACCCGGACGGGGAGTCGGGCTACTCTCTGTGCGTATCCTCAGACGGGAGCGCGCGACTGCTGCGCGGGGGGCAGGTCGTGGCGGAGGGCGCCGCCCGGCGGCCTCTCGCGGCCGACCGCGTGGAGCTGAAACGCGACGGCGAATGGATGGTGGGGCGCGTGGCCGAGCAGACGCTTGTGGCCTGGCGGGACCCCGCTCCCGTCCAGTCGGGGCGAGCCGAGGTAACCATCGCCGGCGGACAGGCGGCGATCACCCGTCTGACACTCGCCAGCGACAGCGCGCGCGTCTACAGGTTCGACCGGGTGGAGCCCGACTGGCAGCCCGCCACGGGCGCGTGGTCGGATCATACCGGCATGGCCTGCATCCTGTGGGACTACTGGATGACCGGCGACGGGCGCGAGGAGCCGGCACTGACCTGGAACCGCCATCGCCTCGAGGGCGACGTGACGCTGGAGGTCTCGGTCTCGGAGTTCACCGAGGGCCACGAGACCGGCCATCATCAGCACTTCCCCTACCATGACATCCGTCTGGTGCTATGCGGCGAGCCGGGACAGCCCGATCCCGGCTACACCTTCATCGCCGGCGCCGACGGCGGCCGGCGCACCGTCCTGCTGCGGCGGGGCCAGGAGGTGGCGTCCACCGACGACCGGCGCTTCCGCATCGTGATGGGCGGGCACTGCAACTCGCCGCGCGCGGTCCGGCTGCAGGCCCGGCGGGCGGGCGCGGAGCTGAGCCTGACCTTCAACGGGGTGGAGGCGCTCCGCTGGCAGGACCCCCAGCCGCTGGGTGGAGGTTACGTGGGCCTGGGCTGTGAGGGCTGCCGCGCCAACTTCCGCGATTGCATCGTCCACGAGGCCGCCGCGCCGCCAAGCTAGCGCGAGGTCGCAAGAGTTCACGTGCCATGCGGGGTCTCGCCGGTGCGTCGCGTCAGGTTCCCCAGGGCAAGTGATGCACACGCCCTCGCCTGCATGCCGCGCCTTCCGCTCCGGGCGCAGCGCCCTGGACTCGCAGGGCGCTCCCAGCGTCCAGCCCGGCATCGGTTGCCGACCGGTCCCTGCCACTGAGCCTACCCTCGAGAGCGAAAGCCGTAGACACTCCCGTCGTTGGAGCCGACCACAACCGAGCCCTGCGACACGGCAGGGGAGGATGCGACCTCCCCACCTGTCTCGTACTCCCACACGCACACCCCGCTGTCGATCTCCAGAGCATAGAGATGCCGATCGTGCGAGCCGCAGTAGACAGTCCCTCCGCTGATTGCCGGGGAGGAGTTGACCCAGTCCTCGGTCCCAAAGTGCCACAGGCGTTTGCCGTTGCGCACGTCGAGGGCGTAGATCCGACCATCGCGGGAGCCGAAGATGACGTGGCCCTCGTGGACGGCTGCTGAGCTGTGTATCTCGCCATCGGTCTGGAACTCCCAGCGCTTGGCCCCGGTGGCGGCGTCGAGCGCGTAGAGCCGGTTGTCGCAGGAGCCGATGTAGACCACCCCATCGGCCCAGGCGGGAGTACCGAGGACCTCTCCGCCGGTTGCGAACTCCCAGTTGACCTCCCCCGTCGCGCCATCCAGAGAGCGCACCATGAAGTCGCTCGAGCCGATGTAGACGGCGCCCCCCCGCAGTGCGGGCGACGAGTAGATGGGCATGCCGGTCGCCTTCTGCCACACGACACGCTGGGCGTCGAGGTCCAGCGCGTATATGGTGCCGCCGCTGTCGGCGAAGTAGAGCATGGAGCCGGACACCGCCGGGCTGGTCTCCACGATACTCTCCGCCATCATCCCCCAGATGCGCTTACCCGAGCGTGTGTCCAGGCAGAGCAGTTGCCGATGTGCTCCGACGTAGAGTCGCCGGCCCCGAACCACGGCGGGGCCAGTG
>JBNGDZ010000399.1:0-4897 GCA_049975765.1 Armatimonadota bacterium | reverse complement strand
CCGTCCATGCCCTCGCGGAACAGCTCGCTTAGCGGCAGCGAGGCCCGGCCGGCGTACTCGCGGGCGATCGTGGCGACCCTGGCGATCATCGCCGGGTCGGTCAGGGCGCTGGCCACGGCGTCCTCGTCCGCGCGCCGGGGCTCGGCGGGGGGCATGACACGGGGGCCGTCGAGGGTCTCCAGCGTGTGCGGCTCGGGGAAGTCGCTGGAGCACGCGAAGGCCACCGCCCGATCGAGCTCGCCGCGCACCTCCTCCTGCATTGCCTGCTGCTCCTCTGCGGTCATGACGCCGCCCTCGCGCAGGCGGTGCTCAAAGAGCGTGATGGGGTCGCGCTCCATCCACTCCTCCAGCGCCTCCTGATCGCGGTGAGCGCTCCGCCCGCCGCCGGCGTGTCCCACGTAGCGGAAGGTCTTCGCCTCGATCACCGTCGGCCCGCCCCCCGAACGGGCGCGCTCGACGGCCTCTCTCGCCGCCTCGTTGACCGCCAGCACGTCCTGGCCATCCACGATGGTGGCGGGAACGCCGTAGGGCTCGGCGCGCGGCGCCAGGTCCGGTTGGGAGTGGGCGATCTCCGCCGGCGTGGAGGCGGCCCACAGGTTGTTCTCGCACACGAAGATCACGGGCAGCTCCCACAGCGCCGCGAGGTTCAGGGACTCCCCGAAGGTTCCCTGGTTCACCGCGCCATCGCCGAAGAACGCGACGGCCACATTGTCCTCACGCCAGTACCTGGCCGCGAAGGCCGGCCCCAGGGCCAGTGGAATGCCGGCCCCGATGATCCCGTTGCCCCCGAGCAGCCCGTGATCGTAAGAGTAGATGTGCATTGAGCCCCCGCAGCCGCGGGAGTAGCCCGTCTCCCGGCCCATCAGCTCCGCGAGCATGCGGTCCAGCTCCAGGCCCTTGGCGATGGCGTGCCCGTGGCCCCGATGGTAGCTGGTGACGAAGTCGGAGTCGCGCAGCTCCGTGCAGACGCCGACCGCGATGGCCTCCTCGCCGATGTAGAGGTGCACCGCCCCGCCGATCATGCCCTCGGACGCGAAGTCGTAGAGCATGCACGAGAGCAGGTCCTCGCCGGCGGCCTCGGGGTCGTCGGAGATCTCGCCGCCGGCGAAGCCGCGATAGTCGTAGAAGTCCGTGAGGCGCTCCTCGAAGAGGCGGATGCGGTACATCCGCAGCAGCATGTCCCTGAGCGCGTCGGCGTCCTGCATGACCATTCCTCCCTGCGATCGCGAGATCCGCGACCGCAAGGTTCGCCGGGAGCCGAACGAACCCTCGTCATCCATTCCGCAGCGGGGTCTGATACCAGTCATCGACCGGGTAGGCGCACCGCAGCAGCGCGTCGCCCGCCCACAGGTCGATGGGAGGCCTGCCGCGGTACTCTGCCGGCAGCTCGCCCAGCAGCATGCGCGCATGTTCCACGTATTGCAGCAGGCTGCCGACCCGCCGCGACTTGTTGGTCCACACCACGCTTCCGGCCGCCCGCAGCTCACCCTGACCGCGCGCCACCCCCACGCCGGCCTCGTTCTGGCTCTCGATCACCCCGCGCACGTGCTCGGCGAGCGCCGGCAGCTCCCGAGCGATCTGCGCCAGATCGGGCGCGGGCGCCCATGCCGGCGGCCACTCAGACTGCAGCGTCTCGTCGATCTGCTCCAGATACGCTCCGGGATCGTAGCTGCGCGGCTTCGTGTAGCTGAGCCGTACCGAGCCCGCCAGCATCTCCCGCATCTCATCCTCATCGGTGATGCGGTAGATCCTGCGGTGATCCGCCACGATGGGCTCGCCGGTCCGATGGTCGTACCAGGAGTAGTACTGCCCATCGACCGCCGCGGTCTGGAGCCACTCGAAGTACCGGCGCGGCGCCTCGACGTACCTGCGCTCGCCCGTGACGTGGTAGGCCTGCGTCAGCGCCCGCAGCGCGACCGCGCCGCCGCCCAGCGCCGTTGACGGTGGCTCGAACGGACGCGCCCAGACCGGCTGGTTCTGTGCGTCGTACTGCATCGCCCAGCCGTAGGTCGGCGGCCCGAGCTGCGCCTCCAGCAACCACTCGGCACAGCGCACGAATGCATCCAGGTACTCCTGCTCGTCGGTAAGGTGGTACATCAGCAGCATGGCGTCCATGCCGTCGTTGACAGCCAGATCATTGAGCTCTCCGCCACCGACCGCCCCAGAGACCTGCACTCCCTGCTTCGCGTCGAGATCGTAGTAGTGCGACCACGAGCCATTCGGATTCTGCGCCTGCCGCAGGAACTGCCCCGCGCGGATCGCCGCATCGTAGTAGCGCTGATCGCCGGTCAGCCGGTGCATGTAGACGAGAAGGTACAGCGGGTGCACCTGGTTCTGGTCCTGCAGCTTCACCTTTCCGCCCTCGATCGGCGTGAGGTACTCCGTCACGCGCAGCAGGCCCTCCGGGCGGGCGTAGTAGGCCATGCCCCAGCAGCCCTGTGGCATCTGTGCGTCCACGTAGGCGTCCGCCATCCTGCGCGCCACGTGCAGGTACCAGGGGTCCTCCAGGATCTGGGAGCCGTAGATCATGCGGCAGGCGGCCGGCCCCACGTGGCCCTTATCGTTGGAGATGTAGCCGGTCGGACGAATCCACTCCCGGGCCCCGGTGGGCGAGGGGAGGAGAGTCGGCCAGGTGTAGCAGTTCGCCCAGTGCCCGCCCGCCTGAACGCGCTCGAGAAAGTCGAACCAGCGGCGGAGGGAGTCCTCGGCCGCGGCGAGCAGCTTGAGATCGACGGCCTCGTGCGGTTCAGCCGAACGCTCCAGACCAGTTGCCGGAACGTCCGATACGCGCAGGTGGTCGATGAGGCCGCCGAGCGGGTAGAAGGACTCCGTGGAGCTGCCCGAGCTGCCCAGCCAGAGGGTAGTGAACGGCTCCTCCGGGAAGGGCTCCGCCTTGGTGGCCGTGACTCCGCGGCCGTCCACCGCCAGCCAGAGTCGTCCGGTCGGCGCGTGCCAGGAGGCGAGGAGGTGGTGCCAGGCCTGCGGGTCCAGCTCGCCGGCATCGTAGACGAGTGCATCGTCGAGGTCGTACTCCTTACGATTACGCTGCCACCAGTCGGCCTGGAACAGGACCAGGGCGTCGTCCTCGGGACGCTTGAAGAGGCCGATGGTGGGCCGCCCGCGCGTGGTGAATGCCACGCCGTCGAAGAGCCAGTGCTCCTCACCGTCGCCCCAGATGTTCGTGCCCGGGGCGCTGCGCACCCACAGTTCGATGGTGCCCTGGCGAGGGTTGATGTTGGCGTCGCCGCGGAAGTGAGCCACGGAGGCCCTTTCGGTCAGCTCCAGGGCACCACCCCACCGGCCGTCGTCGATGAGCCGGCCGTGGTAGGTGTCCCCGAGGGCCATCCCGCGGGCGTGCTCGGCCGCGAGCTCTCTGCCATCGAAGGTGGCCAGCAGCGAGGTATGTCGCGTGACAGCGGCGGGCTGCGTCCAGTCGTGGCCCACAGTAAACAGCTCGGGGCTGAGCTGGGCGGCGGCAGGCAGATGCCCCATGATCAGCGCGATCGGCACGGCAGGCAGGATGCGCATGAAGGCCGGCCTCCCGGACAGGCCATGATGCAGGTTGTCCAGCCTTGCTTCGTCGCAGGCCAGCCCTTTCCCTCGCAGGGCGCGTCTTGAGCTCCCCGGAGACCGCGTTCGGGATCACCTGCGCCGAAGCAGAGCCCCTCAGGCCGCCCGGCTTGTGCATTGAGGCACAAACTTTCCGCGACGGCCACCTTTTTCGCTCCGCGGCCTTGACAAGACGCCGACTTTGAGCAATAATTCACGAAGTAGGATCGGTCGAGAGTAGCGCGGCGGGTGCGGTGGTCAGGCAGGCAGACTGACTCGTCAGGACGAGGGACAAGAGGGTTGCGGATTACCGCTGTCGTAGCATCTGTATTGATTCAACCGCAGGCACGGGATGGTTGCAGCTGAGATGCCCGACCGGGAAGCATCAATAGCCGTGGAGAGCCCAGCGGCAGCGAGCCGAGAAGGCGACCGTCTCGGCTTCATTACCTGCCCGCTGTGCGGGTGCGCCTGCGGTCTCAACCTGCTTGGGCATCGTTCCACGCCCGGCCAGCCCCTGGTGGTCACCGTCTTGCCCAGCTCCGTTCACGGCTGGGGAGCGTCGGGCCTGTGCATGCGCGGCTGGCAAATGGGCGAGATCATCGGGAGCCGACGGCGTCTGCGTCAGCCCATGGTGTGGACCGGAGAGGAGCAGGAGGGCGCGAGTTGGGAGGAGGCCCTGGGGCGCACCGGTGAGGCCCTGCGCCGGCTTCGCGAAGACGACCCGGCCTCCATCGGGATCGTGCTCGGCGATGGCCTCAGCAATGAGGAGGCCTTTGCGGCCCGAAGGCTGGCCGATCTCATCGGCACCCCCAACGTCGCCTCACTGGGCGTCGAACTGGACGCGGCCGCGATCCACGGCCTGGAGCACGTACTCGGAGGGCCATACCGCGCTCCCGCGCCGGAGGAGCTGGACGGTGCGGACCTGTTCCTGTGCGTAAGCTCCAACCTCCAGCACATCAATCCCCGCGCGGCCGGCGCCATGGCGCGGAGGCTCCAGGGTGGAGCCCGGATGGTGCTCATCGACGAGGTGGACCAGGGCCTTGGCGTCTGGGCGGCTCACTACGCCCGACATCGGCCCGGAGCTCGGGCGCACGCCCTGCGCCAGCTCGCGGCTGCCCTCTCGAGCGGCGAGGTACCCGCCGGCCCTCTGCATGCCGACGACGTGCAGAAGGCTGTGGACGAGATCGAGAGCAGCCGCCGGCTGGCGGTGGTTCTGTCCGCGGAGGCGGTGACGACCACCGACGAGGGCGAGGCGCTGGGGCGGCTGGTGCAGGCCCTGCGCGCGGAGATGCGCTGGGTGGGCGTCCACATGCTGCCGTCCGGGGCGAACACATTTGGGGCCCTCGAC
>JBNGDZ010000398.1:0-4904 GCA_049975765.1 Armatimonadota bacterium | reverse complement strand
ACGCGACGGCCGGGCCGTCCGGGGCACCGACGAGGATCAGCCCGCCGCGCGCATCCCGCTGGACGTCGCCAGCGCAGACGAGGGCACGCTGATGCTGTGGTTCCGCTGTGATGAGCCAAACCCGGCCGAGGGCTCCCAGCGCGTGCAGTGGACGCCCGTCACCACGGGCGGCGAGCCCGGGCCGCGCATCGACGTCCAGCAGATGTACCACCAGGCCCAGATTCAGGCCCGCAACCCCTGGGATGAGGGGCATTCGGGCGGCGCCCGCGCCGTCTACAGCCATCTCATCCCCGGCAAGTGGTACCACCTCGCCTACACCTGGCGAAAGGCCGCCAACGACGTGTGCTACTGGCTCTACGGCAGGGCCCAGAGCGACACCTTGGGCAAGTGGAATGAGCTGGAGCATGCTGACGCGGAGTGGGCCGATACGCTCCAGGTCGGCTCCTCGCTGGGCAGTGTCGATGACCTGCGCATCTACGACCGGGCGATGACGGGCGAGGAGATCGCGGCCGCGGGCGAGTACCGCGACGGTGAATGCATGTACGATGAGGGCAAGATCCCCTTTGACACGGTCCTCCACATCGACGAGCTGAAGGGCGACCCGATCGTCGATGACAGCTTCGATGAGCCGTGGCAGGACAACTGGACGCTGGAGGGCCCGGGCATTCTGACTCAGGAGGACGGCCGCCTGCGCATGCAGGAGCCCGAGCCCGGCACCGAGGGCGCCAACCACATCGTGCTGTGGAACAACACGCCGACGCCGAGCGACTTCATCGCGCAGTGGGACTTCACGCCCAACGACGTCGCCGGCCTGTGCATCGTCTTCTTCTCCGCGAAGGGACTGGGCGGGGAGAGCATCTTCGACCCGGCGCTGGCGGAGCGCGACGGCACCTTCACCCAGTATCACTCCGGGGACATCAACTGCTACCACATCTCCTACTTCCGGAACACCTGCTCGCGGTCGCCCAACACTGCTCTGCGCAAGAACAAGGGCTTCTGGCGCTGCTCCGCGGGGTATGATTACATCCCGCTGGAGACGGGCGCAACCAGCACCATCACGCTGGTCAAGCGCGGCGCGCACATCCAGTTCGCCATCAACGATCGCGTCTCCATCGACTGGGTGGACGACGGCGTTAGCCGCGGCCCAGTCTGGGGCGGGGGGCACATCGGCCTCCGCCAGATGATGACCACCGACGCGTGGTACGACAACTTCCGCGTGTGGGCGATCAAGTAGGCAGGCAGGGACGAGGAGTATGGACCTCGACGAGGCGCTGCGGCAACTGAGGGCGAGGCTCGAGGATCTCTACGGCGAGCGCCTGAAGGGCCTGTATCTGTTCGGCTCCCGCGCCCGCGGCGACGCCGAGCCGGACTCGGACGTGGACGTGGCGGTGGTGCTGGACGATTCTGACTCAGTCTACAGGGAGATCAGGCGCATGTCGGAGATCGGCGCCCGGACATCTCTCGATCTCGACCTGCATGTCAGCCCCATCCCTGTGCGAGAGGGCGACTGGCGTGAAGGGACGAGTGTGTTCCTCCGCAACGTCGCTCGGGAGGGAGTCCCGGTCCATTGAGCCCCGAGGTGCGCGGCAAGCTCGATCGCGCTCGATCATCGCTGGAGGCGGGGCGCGTCCTGGCGGCTGAGGATCTGGCCAACCAGGCGGCTGCCGAGGCCTACTACGCGATGTTCCACGCCGCCAGCGCGGCCCTGGCCGCACGCGATTAGAGCTACTCCAAGCACTCAGCGGTGATAAGCGCGTTCGGCCGCGAGTTCGCGAAGACCGGCGAACTGCCGGTGGAACTGCACCGGCGCTCCGGGAGGCCTTTGAGACCCGCCTCTCGGCGACGTATGATTACACGCGCCGAGTCACTGCTGCCGACGCCATCGCTCTCTGCGACGAGGCCGAGCGGTTCATCGACGCCACCGAGGACTACTTGCGCGAGGAGACGGAGGAGACAGGGTAGTTCGCGTGCTGGTCTCCGAAGCGGTCAGTGAGGCATATGGATCTTGACCAGGCGCTGCGGCAACTGAGGGCGGGGCTCGAGGCGCTCTACGATGAGCGCCTCTGACTTCACGGCCTCCGGGGGATTCATCACGGCGGATCGAGGCGGGAGCCGCATCAGCGGCTGTCGGTTCGCCGCAGCAGCACGCCGCCGTCGTCGAGGCGCTCCACGAGCTCGAAGCCCGGCAGCGGCTCCTCGCCGGCCATGACCGGCTCCCAGGCCACGGTCCTCTCCCGGTTGCCGGGGCGGTGCTTGATATGCACCCAGTCCGCGGGCACCATCTCCCGGTGCATGCGGAGGAACTGCTCCGGCGTCGGCGGCAGGCCGATGGCATACATCCCCGCGCTCCACGATACCAGTGCCGGCTGCGTGGAGGCCACCACGTCCTCCTGCGAGCCGTGGGAGGACAGGTACCTCGCGAGTCCTTGCGACTGCTCAAGCGCCTCCTGGTGGTAGGGTCCGACGGCCAGGTCAAAGAGCGTCGGCACGCCCGTGAGGACCACGATCAGGCCCAGAGGGATCACCGCCAGCCGCATCGACGCACCGTAGCGGCGCAGCAGCTCGAAGGCGAAGGCCGCGCCGAGCGTGGCGCAGATCGGTCCCAGCGGGTCAAGGTAGCGGTTCACCGATACGCCACCGTGGCCGAAGGAGACCAGTGGTATCACAAGCAGTTGCTGCGCCAACAGCGCGTAGACCAGCCAGTGCACTGTCGCCGATCTGCCCCGCGCCACCACCAGCACAAGCTCCACCAGAAAGAGCGCCACCAGCAGCGTCAGGCCACCCATGGTGATGAACTGGGGCCACGTCTGCTCGGCAATGCGGGCGTACTTGCGCAGCATCACGCCTGGGTGCTGAATGATGAACTGCGTCGGCTCCCACGACTCCAGCGACACCGATGAGGAGCGGCCGGGATAGAGGCCCGTGTCGCGCCTGATGGCGATGTCGGACTGGGCGGAGTACCCGAACCTCCCTGTCAGGGCCTCCATCTGCGCGCCCCACCACCAGACCGCGAGCGCCATGGGGGCACAGAACAGTGCGGCGCGGCCGATAGCGCGCCACCAGCCGGCATCGCGAGACATCCACAGGATGTAGCCGACGATCACTATCGACCATAGGCTCATGGTCGAGCGTCCGAGGTAGCCCACACCGGCGGCGAGCCCCGCACCAAGGGCCGTGCGCCAGGTGATCGGGCGCAGCAGCAGCAGCACGATAGCCGCCAGAGCGAAGATGGTGCTGCTCTCGGTGAGACCGGTGGAGCCCAGGTACAGCCCGGAAGGTGCCACCACGAACGCCGCCGCGGCCAGCACCCCGGCGGCTCTGCCCGCAAGGCGGTGGGCGATGGCGTAGATCAGTGGCACCGCGAGCAGAAAGAAGAGGCCCGACGACAGCGCGACCGCCACCGGCTCAGAGGCGACACGCAGGAGCCCGCCCATCACGATGACCGCGAGGGGGGCGCGTAGTGCGTTGGGCCAGGGCGGCTGCTCACGCCCGCGCTCGGCGAGGAAGGCGATCATCGGGGGGGCGGCGACGCGGCTGGTCATGCCCCGACCCGCGGCGAACTCGCGTGCGGCGACCACCGTCTGCTGCACGTCCTCGAGCGGGAAGACGTGGAAGTCCGTACGCGCGACGTAGAGCCCCCAGGTGACGGTCGCGATCAGCGCGACGACGACCAGGTCGCGCCAGGGGAGCGATCGGCGATCGTTGGTGGGAACGACGGCTACGTCCTCGGGCACGCTGCACGCCCCCTGACGGTGGGTCATGCCGAGGGTTGCTGCGGACCGGTCGTGCGGCACAGGGCCATCAGCCAGGGCAGGGGCCGGCTCAGCTCGATGACTTCCAGCCGGCTCTCCAGCAGCCGCCGGAAGCCGGCGGCTCCCCAGTGCTGGATATGCCCGGGAGTGTTGCCCAGACGCGACAGGTAGGCCCCGCGGAACACGTTCAGGACGCGCCACAGCGGCTCGTTCGGTACGCTCACCAGCACGTGCCGGCGCGACACGCGTGCCGCCTCGGCCAGCGCGGCCTCCGGCTGGCGAAGGTGCTCCAGCACCTCAATCCCCAGCACCAGGTCGAACGAGTGGTCATGCCATGGCAGGCTGCAGGCCTCCGACACCAAGCAGTGTGCCCCCGGATTCCTCCGCGCCGTCTCCGCTACCAGACCGCGGTCGATGTCCAGGGCGCAGTACCTGGCCCCCGGCAGCCGCTCGCGCACGAAGGTCGCCACCTGACCCTCGCCGCAGCCGATATCCAGTACCGCCTCAACCTGGCCGGCTCGCTTCAGGTGCCGGTCAAGGTGCTGGAAGAACCCGCGCATCAGGCGCACCGTGATGGGGTTGCGGCTCCCGTACTTGTCGAAGTAGTTGCCTGTGGGCACCGCCTCGGTGCCCGGTGGGCGCTCACTCATGGTCTCGCTCGCAACTCTGCAGTTGCCGCACCCGCGCACGCGTATCCTGCACCAGCTTGCGGTTGGCAGCGATCAGGTCGGCCAGCACGCCCAGAACGAAAGCCTGGCCCGCGAGCATCAGCAGCAGCGCCGCCACGATGACGGACTGCACGTGGCCGGCGCCCTCGCCGATGGCCATGAAATACAGGTAGCGTATCCCCAGCCCCAGGCCCGCGATGCCCAGCAGCGCCGCCACTGCGTTGAACAGCGCCATCGGCTCGTAGAGTGCGTAGATGCGCAGGATGGTGCCCAGTGACCGGCGGACGTACTCGGGGATGCTCCTGAACAGACGGGACTGGCGCGTGGCGGGGTTGGTGCGGATGGGCACCTCCGCCACGGCCAGGCCGCTTCGGCCCGCCTGGATCAGCGTCTCGTGGGTGTAGGTGAACTTTGACACCACGCTCAGGCGCATCGCGGCGTCGCGGGAGTAGGCCCGGAAGCCGCTGGTGGCGTCGGACACGCT
>JBNGDZ010000397.1:4503-4926 GCA_049975765.1 Armatimonadota bacterium | reverse complement strand
GGGTAGGTCTCCACGTAGCGCTCGAAGAGGGCGTCGTAGGTCTCCGCCCAGAGGTCGTTGGGCTCGATCTCGCGGGTGACGGTGACCATCTGCTCCGACGCCTGCGACAGATCATCGAACAGCCCGGCCCCCACCCCGGCGCATACGCCGGTCCCCAGCGCCGTGGCCTCAGGCTGCTCGGTGAGGTAGATGGGCACCTGACAGACGTCGGCGTGGATCTGCAGCCAGAGCTGACTGCGCGTGCCGCCGCCGCAGGCGTAGATGCCCTTCGCGTCGTAGCCGGCGCCGGCCAGGTCCTCCAGGATGTGCCGGGTTCCCAGGGCTGTGCCCTCGTAGATGGCACGCATGATATGCCCCACGCCGTGGCGGAGGCTGAGCCCGTAGATGCAGCCGCGGGCCAGCGGATCGCGCAGGGGGGTGCGA
>JBNGDZ010000397.1:0-4493 GCA_049975765.1 Armatimonadota bacterium | reverse complement strand
CCGCGCCCGGCTCCACCTCGGCCGCCAGCTCGTCGAGCACGTCGAACTGGCTGCGCCCGCGCTTCTCGGCCTCGAGCTGCTCTCGGCAGGCGAAGTTGTCGGCGAACCACTTCACGATGCTGCCGGTGGCGGTCTGCCCGCCCTCCAGGACCCAGGTGCCCTCGATGAGCGCGTCCGGGAAGGGGCCCCAGACGCTGCTGCCGAAGCGCGCCTCCCGGCACAGCGCCATGTGGCAGGTGGAGGAGCCCATGACGATCGCCATGCGGCCCGGCTCCACCACACCCAGGCCCAGCATGGCGGCGTAGGCGTCGATCCCGCCCTGGGCCACGGGGGTGCCCGGCATCAGGCCGATCTCCTCGGCCGCCCGCATGGTCACCTCCCCCGCAGCCTGCCCCATCGGCAGGACGTTCGACGGCCACTTCTCCAGCAGCTCCGTCATCTCCACCGCCGCCAGCAGCTCGTGCGGCCAGCCGCCCTCGGGCGTGGCGTAGTTCCACTTGCAGGTGGCGCAGTTGAGCGACGCGCTCCACTCCCCGCAGAGGTTGTGCATCAGCCAGTCGGTCCCCTCACAGATGACGGCCGCCTGCTCGTAGATGCCCGGCTCGTTGCGCTTGAGCCACATGGCCTTGGGGATCATCCACTCAGGAGATTCCGGGCCTCCGGCATACTTGAGCACCGGGGCCTCCGTGGCCGTCACCTCCGCGGCCTCCCCATGGGCCCGCTGGTCCATCCACAGGATCGCCGGCCGTAGGGGAACGCCCTCGTCGTCGCACGCCACCACGGTGCAGGCGGTGCCGTCAACGCTGACGCCCTTTACCTCATTGGGACGCACCCCGGCCGTCTTGAGCACGTCCGGCACGGTGACCCGCACCGCCTGCCACCAGTGATGGGGCTTCTGCTCCGCCCAGCCCACCTCCGGGTACTCGATCGGGAACGGGTGGGTGTCGGAGGCAAGCATGTTGCCTCTGAGGTCGAACAGCGCGGCACGCAGGCTCTGGGTGCCGCAGTCGATGCCCAGCACGTAGGGTCCGCCCCTGCTGGCCATGATGTGCCACCTCACATCGGGACTCGGTTCTTCGGAGACCGGCCTACCAGCTCTCGCGGTGCACAGCGTCCATGGGCCCCGGGGGCTTGGGCTGGAGGTCACCTCGGGGGTGCCCCAGGCTCACCAGGCCCAGGACCCGAATGTGCTCCGGGATGCCGAGAAGCTCGCGAACCATCTCCTCGCGCTCGTAGCCTGGGCCCTGCTCCGCCTCAGAGCCGCGGATGCCGATCCAGCAGGTGCCCAGGTCCAGCGCCGCGGCCTGGATCAGCGCGTTCTCAAGCGCGGCGCATGCGTCCTCGATCCACCAGTGCGGCTGCCGCCTCCCGTCGGCGCAGAAGACCAGCACCACCGGCGACTGCGCGCAGAAGCCGGCCCACTGATGCACCTGCGAGAGCCGGGCCCGCTTCTCATCGTCCGTCACGACCACGATATGCCACGGCCGCACGTTGTTGGCGGTCGGCGCCGAGAGCGCGGCCGCCAGGATCTCCTCCAGGTCCTCCTCGGACACCGGCTTGTCGGTGTACGACCGCACGCTGCTGCGCTTCCTGATCGCGTCAAGCATCTGTGCATCCTCCCTCTCTGTCGCTCGCCATGCCTGCTGCCTCTGTACCTCACACCTCCGCCGGCTTCCGCTCGGCCTCGGCGGTGGAGGCGAGATAGTCCTCCTGCTCGGCCTTCAGCGCCCGGACGGCATCCTCGATCTGCCGGGTGATCCGCCGCAGGTCCTTCTTGCCGGGCCTGGGGCCGAACTGCAGGCTGTCGATCGCCTCTCCGAAGCTCACGGCGACCCTCCCGCGCCGGAACCACCTCGCGCCGATGGGCAGCACGTCGTTCGTCCCCGTCAGCGCGCAGGGGATCACGGGCACCTCCGCGCGGGACGCCGCCAGAGCGGCGCCCAGATCGAACTCGCGCACACTCCCGTCCCGGCTGCGCGTGCCCTCCGGGAACATCGTCAGCAGCTCCCCCTGCCTCAGCAGCTTGATGGCCTCCTTAAGCGCCCGCGTGTCTGCCGCCCCCCGCTCGACCGGGAAGGCGTAGCACTTGCGGATGACCCAGCCGAAGACGGGCACGAACAGCTCGCTCTTGGCGAAGTAGTAGGTCCGCCGCCTCAGCGCCGAGCCCACGATGGGAGGGTCGAGAAAGCTCAGATGATTGGACGCTATGACCGCCCCGCCCCGCTCGGGCACGTTGTCGTGGCCCGTGACCCGCCAGCCGCCCAGCAGCCGCATCAGCCGCGGCAGCGTCCACTGCACGAGGCGGTAGTGCGGCCATGTCCAACTCCGCGGCGGCTCAGGGGTCCTGCTCATCGCGCTCCTCCAGGCGCCCCTCCAGCAGCTCCATCACGCGATCAACGACCTGCTCCACGCTGAGCGGATCGGTGTCGATCTCGACTGCGTCCCCGGCTCTGCGCAGCGGCGCGATCTCGCGATTGGTGTCCCGCTCATCGCGCGCTCGCTGGTCGGCGAGCACCTCCTCGAAGCTCGCATCCTCGCCACGCCCGCGCAGCTCCTCATATCGACGCCGCGCCCGCTCCTGTGCTGATGCCGTGATGAAGACCTTCAGCGCCGCGTCCGGAAAGACCACCGTCCCGATATCCCGCCCCTCCATCACCACCGGCCGCCGCGCGGCCATGGCCCGCTGCGCAGCCACGAGGTGCTCCCGCACCCACCTCCGGGGTGCGCACGGCGCTCTCCACGTCCTCGCCGTCCACGAACAGGTGCTGCTCGTCACCGACCGTGCGGAACTCGAAGCGCAGCTCGCCGGCCAGCTCACCGATGGTGTCGGCGTCCGCTTCCACGTCCAGGCCGCGACGCATGGCCATCAGCGCCACAGCCCGGTACATGGCGCCGGTGTCGATGTAGGTGTAGCCGGCGCGATGGGCCACCGCCCGCGCCACGGTGCTCTTCCCCGCGCCCGCCGGCCCGTCAATCGCCACCATGCAGCCGGCCTGCTCGCCCATCGCTCAACCGTCCTCCCGCTGCGCCGCCGGGTATGAGCCTGATTCAGTCGGGCAGGATGCCCGACCTACGCGGAGAGGGCGGCGGCCCGTCAATCGCCACCATGCAGCCGGCCTGCTCGCCCATGCTCTACTCTTCCTCTTCGACGCACTCGGCCCCAAGCTCCTGCATTGTGCGGGCAAAGGCGGGGAACGAGGTCGCGATGCACTCCGCGCGCTCGATGATCGTCTCGCCCTCGGCGATGAGGCCCGCGACCGCCGCGGACATGGCTATCCGGTGGTCCCCGCGGCTGTCCACGGTCGCCCCCGTCAGCGGCGTTGGCCCGGTGATCTCCAGCCCGTCCTCGCGCTCCCTGATATTGGCCCCCATGGCCGACAGCACCTCGGCCATAGCAGCGAGGCGGTCGCTCTCCTTCACGCGCAGCTCCTGCGCGTCGCGGATGACCGTCGTGCCCTGGGCCTGGGTGGCGGCCACCGCCAGCACAGGCACCTCGTCGATCATCCGCGGGACAAGCTCCCCGCCCACCTCGGTCGCTGTCAGATGACTCGCGCGCGCCGCGATGTCACCGACCGGCTCGCCTGCCACGTCACGGCGGTCCCGGATCTCAAGCCGGGCCCCCATCGCCTCCAGGACCTCCAGCAGCCCGGCCCGCGTGGGATTGAGCAGGGCCTCCTCGACCAGCACCTCACTGCCCTCGGCGAGCAGCGCCGCCACCAGGACGAAGGTGGCGGAGGAGAAGTCCGCCGGCACCTGCATCGACTGCGCCTGTAGCTCAGAGCCGGCTTGCACGGTCACAGCCAGACCGTCCACCTCGATGTCGGCGCCCATAGCTCGGAGCATCCGTTCGGTGTGATCCCGCGACTGCGCCGGCTCGATGACCGTCGTCTTCCCCACCGCCTGCAGGCCGGCCAGGAGTATGGCGGACTTCACCTGCGCGCTGGCCATCGGCGTGTGGTACTCGATCCCGCCCAGGTCACCGCCCCGGACGGTGACCGGCGGCAGGCAACGCTGCCCTCGGCCCTGCACGCGCGCCCCCATCAGCTCCAGGGGCTTCGCGATGCGGTCCATCGGCCGCTGCGAGAGGGACTCGTCGCCGGTCAGGGTGACCTCGAAGGGCCGCCCCGCCACCAGCCCCATCATCAGCCGCATCCCGGTGGCGGAGTTGCCCATCTCCAGCGGCTCAGCCGGCGCCTGTAGGCCGTCGAGGCCCACGCCGTGGACCTCCAGCGTCTGGGTCCCGATGGGCTCGATGTGCGCGCCCATGGCCCGGAGGGCCTCGGCGGTGCGCAGGCAGTCGTCGCACTCCAGGAAGCCCTCGATGCGCGCGATGCCCGTGGCGATAGACGACAGCATCGCCGCCCGGTGGGAGATGGACTTATCGCCGGGGGGCCGCACCGCTCCCGAGATTCCCTCGCAGGGCTGCACTCGTAGCTTCATGGCTCAGCCATCCTCTCCCGCCGCTGCCGAGCTTCCGAGAGCAGGGCAGTGAG